>NZ_SMLD01000038.1:0-63455 GCF_004352805.1 Nonomuraea mesophila | reverse complement strand
GGTGTGCAGGGCGGTGTGCAGGGCGGTGTAGGCGTCGGCGACTTTCTTGATGACGTGCTGCGCGGCCTGGGCGGCCAGCCCGTATCCGTCCTTGATCAGGGTGTAGGTGTGCTTGCGCAGGTCGTAGTTGCGGAAGGTCTGCTGGTCGTAGGCCAGCGTGGAGACCTGGCATGCGGCGGCGTTGACCGCGCGCAGGGTCGCCTCCAGCGCCGCCGCCTGCTCGGGCGTCGGCAGGAGCCGCACCTGCACCACCAGCTTCACATCGAACACACTATCATTTGGTCTATGTCACCGCGATGGAAACCCAACCCCGATATTCGCAGAGGGCGAACCGTCGTCTACACCCTGCACGCCCATTTGGTCTTCACACCCAAATACCGGCGCGGGGTGTTCACCGACGAACTCCTACGCCGCTGTGAAGAAATCATGATCGAGGTGTGCGACAACTTCGGTGCCGAACTGGTCGAGTTCAACGGCGAGCACGACCATGTCCATCTGCTGGTTCACTACCCGCCCAAGGTCGCGCTCTCGACGCTGGTCAACTCGCTCAAAGGCGTCTCTGCCCGGCTGCTGCGCAAGGAGTACGGCGCGCATGTCCGCCGCTATCTTTGGGGCGGGCACTTCTGGTCGCCCAGCTACTTCGCCGCCTCCTGCGGCGGCGCACCCTTGTCGATCATCAAGGAGTACATCGAGAACCAGAAACGGCCAGGCTGATCCGCTCACGCGGACCAGCTGTCACGGCACCGCTCGGGCCTGGAGGCCCTCCCGCGCTGTCGTTTCCTCCCGGGCGTAAACGCCCAGGGTTCCACGCCAGATTCGGCTGAAGGACACGCCCGAAGATGATGAGGTAGAGGGAGGACCAGGACACCGTCGCAGGATGCCCGAGACCTCATCATGCTCGAGCCACGAACCCCCAGGTCAACCTCGCCAGCTGAGTTTCCGCACCCCACAGGGCCGACGACAGGATCGAAGCGATTCGGTTCGCGTTGCTGAGCAGTGATCACCTGACCGCCTTGTCGACCTCCTGTAGGACTCGACGCGAGCCGTGCGACTGACCGGCTGGAAGCCGGATACCTCGAGCCGGCGTGCCGACGTCATCACCTCCAGCAGGCGTCGGCACGCTCCGCCCTGTCCATCCCGGCTATAGCGGGGGGACGTGAATACCGTGACGGGAGTGCTGCACGGCTCACCACGGCGCCATGTAGCCAAGAGTAATTGTCCGACTACTGTTTGCAGGTAACAAGGCGATGATCACCAGAGTCTCCTGGCACCGGCCTGCTCCCGCATCGGTGAGGGTGACTTCTCATGACTCCGACAGTCGGCGGTGACGGGTTCTGAAGCCGGCGATCCCTGGTGATCTGCGCCGTCGACGAGCCCTGCGAAGGCATGACGCCGTCGGGGACAGAGCGAAGGCGAGGTGGTGGGGTGCACCTGACTCCCCACGAACAGGAACGTCTGATGGTCCATGTGGCCGCGGACGTGGCCCGGAGACGTAAAGAACGAGGAGTTCTGCTCAACCATCCCGAGGCGGTCGCGCTCATCACAGCCCACGTGCTCGAGGCGGCACGGGACGGCAGGTCGGTCCACGAACTCATGTCAGCGGAAGCCAAGATCCTCTCCCGTGACGACGTTATGGACGGCGTTCCCGAGATGATTTCCGATCTCCAGATCGAGGCGACGTTCCCCGACGGCACCAAGCTGGTCACCATTCGCCATCCGTTCGCCGAACCGAAGGACGGAGCCGAGACAGCGGCGGAGCTCGCAGCGCCGGTCCATCCAGGGAAGATCGAGCATCCCGAAGGCGCAGAGCGGGTGGCCTACAACGAGGGCCGCGAGCTCAGCGGGGTGACGGTCACCAACACCGATGACCGTCCCATCCAGGTGGGCTCTCACTACCACTTCTATGAGGCCAATTCCCGCCTCGACTTCGATCGCGCCGCCGCCTACGGCAAGCGACTGCACGTTCCCGCCGGCAGTTCCGTCCGCTTCGAGCCCCAATGCACCCGGACGGTGACGCTGGTGCCCATCGAAGGCAAGCGCATCGTCGAGGGGCTGCGCGGTCAGGTTGGAGGGCAGCTCGATGGATGACTCGCTGACGGACAGCTCGGCAGAGCAGCCGGCGCAAGCCTCCGCCGGGCTCGAGGCAGAAGCGGCGTCGCCGGCGTGCGGTCAAAGCCCGGAGATCCTGCCCATCGACCTGTCCCTGACTCGCGTCCAGTACGCCGACCGGTACGGACCCACGCTCGGCGACCGGATTCGGCTGGCCGACACCAACTTGCGTATCGAGATCACCGAGGACTGGGCCGGCGGGCCCGGCCGCAGCGGCAACGAGGTCATTTTCGGCGGGGGCAAGGTGATCCGCGAGTCGATGGGCCAGTCCTGCGCGCCGCGCGACAGCGCGAGGTTCGGCGCGCCGCAGCCGCCCGACACGGTGATCACCGGCGTGGTGATCCTCGACCATTGGGGCGTGGTCAAGGCCGACGTGGGCATCAGGGACGGCCGCATCGTCGCGCTCGGCAAGGCCTACAACGACGAGACCATGGACCGGCTGCACGACGGGCATGCCCTGGCGACCGATTTCCTGATCGGCCCGGAGACCGAGGTCATCGCGGGCAACGGCAAGATCCTGACCGCCGGGGGCATCGACACCCACGTGCACTTCATCTGTCCCGAGCAGGTGCACGAGGCGCTGGCCGCCGGGGTCACCACCCTGATCGGCGGCGGCACCGGCCCCGCTGAGGGCAGCACCGCCACCACCGTTACGCCCGGGGCCTGGCATGTGGCGCGGCTGTTCGAGGCTCTGGACGCTTTCCCGGTCAACATCGGACTACTCGGCAAGGGCAGCACCATGTCCACCGAATCCCTCTATAACCAGGTCAAGGCGGGCGTACTCGGATTCAAGATCCACGAGGACTGGGGAGCCACCCCGGCGGTGTTGCGCCGGTGCCTGGAGGTGTGCCGGGCGACCGGCGTGCAGTTGGCCCTGCACGCTGACTCGCTGAACGAGGCCGGCGCCGTCGCCGACACTATCGAGGCCATCGGCGACCATCCGATCCACATCTTCCACGTCGAGGGCGCCGGGGGCGGCCACGCGCCCGACATGATCACCATGGCCGGGCTGCCGAACGTGCTGCCCGCCTCCACCAACCCCACTCGCCCCTTCACCGTTAACACGGTCAAGGAGCACATCGACATGGTGATGGTCTGCCACCACCTTAACCCGCTGGTGGAAGAGGACCTGGCCTTCGCCGAGTCCCGGATCCGGCCCTCCACGATGGCCGCGGAGGACGTGCTGCACGACCTCGGCGCCATCTCGATCATGTCGTCGGACGCCCAGGCGATGGGCCCGCATCGGCGAGATGATCGTACGGACCTGGCAGACCGCGCACGTGATGAAGGCTCGCCGTGGCCCCTTGGACGGCGACAAGGGGGCCGACAACCACCGCGCCCGCCGTTACGTCGCCAAGTACACCATCAACCCGGCCATCGCACACGGCATCGATCACGAGGTCGGCTCGGTCGAGGTGGGCAAGCTGGCCGACCTGGTGCTGTGGGAGCCAACGTTCTTCGGTGTCAAACCGCACCGGGTCATCAAGGGCGGCCAGATCGCCTACGCGCAGGTGGGCGACGCCAACGCCTCCATCACCACCCCGCAGCCGATCCTGCCCCGGCCCATGTGGGGTGCCATGGGACGGGCGCCGGGGGCCAACGCGGTCAACTTCGTCGCCGAGCAGGCCATTCAGTCCGGGCTGGCCGAGAAAGTCGACGTGCGCAAACCCTTCCGGCCCATCCGCGACACCCGCAAGGTGTTCAAGGCCGACATGCGGGAGAACAACGCCTGCCCCGACATCGACATCGACCCCGACACCTTCGAGGTGGTGATCGGTGGCGCGAAGGCCAAGGACGTCACGACCGAGATCGACGATCAGCTGGTCGACGGCCAAAGCTTCGCCGACGCGCTGCCCATGGCCCAGCGTTACTTCCTGTTCTGACCACCCGCCGGCCAGGAACTCCATGGGTTGTCCCCGTCCACGAGAGGTGAGCCACGCACGATGAACCGCGCCGCCTTGCTGATCCTTGCCGACGGCCGCTTCCCGGCCGGAGGCCATGCGCATTCCGGCGGGGCTGAGGAGGCCGTCACAGCCGGTTGTGTGCGGGACGTGGCGAGCCTGGAGGAGTTCTGCCGCGGCCGGCTGTCCACCAGCGGCCTGGTCGCGGCCGGGCTCGCCGCCGCAGCCGCCACCGGATACGACCCGCTGCTGCTGGAGGAGGCGGCCGACGCGCGCACCGCGGCTCCCGCGCTACGCAACGCCTCGCGCAAGCTCGGCCGGCAACTGCTGCGGGCCGTTCGGACCGCTTGGCCATGCACCGAGCTCGACGCCCTCGCCACTGCCCGGCCGCGCGGTGCCCATCAGCCGGTGGTCCTCGGCGTGGCCGCCCACTGCGCCGGGCTGACTCCGCTGGACGCCGCGTACGTGGCTGCGTACGAGAGCATCAGCGGGCCGGCCACGGCGACCGTACGCCTGCTCAGGCTGGACCCCTTCGACATCACCGCCGTCCTCGCCCGGCTCGGCCCCGAGATCGACCACGTCGCAACTGCCGCGACCGAGGCGGCGCAGCGCGTCCACACAGAAGGGCCAGCCGTACTACCGGCAGACTCCGCGCCGCTGCTCGACATCATCGCCGAACGACATGCCCTTCGCCCGGCCCGCCTGTTCGCCTCCTGACCCCTCCTCCTTCTTGGAGCCAGTCATGCACCTGCACCACGACGACGCCTTCCCCGAAGGTTCTCCGCACGGCTCCGGCGGCTCCTCCCGCCGGTCTCCTGACGGCGGCCGTCGCGCCTTGCGCATCGGCCTGGGCGGGCCGGTCGGCTCCGGCAAGACCGCCACCGTTGCCGCCCTGTGCCGAGCGCTACGTGACCAGTTGTCCCTGGCAGTGGTGACCAACGACATCTACACCCGCGAGGACGCCGAGTTCCTGCTGCGTGAGGCCGTCCTGCCGGCCGACCGCGTCACCGCCGTGCAGACCGGCGCCTGCCCGCACACCGCCATCCGTGACGACATCTCCGCCAACCTCGAAGCCGCCGAGGACCTGGAAGAACACCTCGGCCCCCTCGACGTGATCCTTATCGAATCCGGTGGTGACAACCTCACCGCCACCTTCTCCAAGGGCCTCGTCGACGCGCAGATCTTCGTCATCGACGTCGCCGGTGGCGACGACATCCCCCGCAAGGGCGGCCCCGGCGTCAGCACCAGCGACCTGCTCGTCATCAACAAGACCGACCTCGCCCCGCACGTGGGCGCCGACCTGGTGACCATGGCCCGCGACGCCAAGGTCCAGCGAGGCGACCTGCCCACCGTGCTGACCGCCGTCAAAGCCGCAGGAGGCATCACCCCCGTGGCCGACTGGGTCCGCGCTCGCCACGCCGACTGGACCACACCCGTCGCATGACCTCCGCGCCCGCCCCGCCCAGGCCGGGGTTGCACGCCACCGCCCGCATCCGCGCCAACCGTACCGACGGCACCACCGTCCTGCCCGTGCTCGCCGGCGACGGCCCCTTCGACCTGCGCCGTACACGTGCACACGGTGATCAGGCGCGAGTCTGCATCGTCGGAACCATGAGCGCCCCGCTCGGCGGGGACCGGCTGCGCATCGAAGCCATCGCCGAACCTGGCGCTCACCTGCGCCTCACCACCGCTGCCGCAACTATCGCGCTGCGCGGCCCCACCACCGCCCACTCCACCTACGACGTACACCTGACCGCCGCCGAGCACGCCAGCCTGCACTGGCTGCCCCAGCCGCTCATCTCCGCCGCCCGCAGCAATCTGCGCCAAAGCTGCACCATCGATCTGGCCCCGACCGCCCGGCTACACTTCCGCGAGGAAACTGTGCTCGGCCGAGCCGGCGAGCCGCCGGGCCGGCTGACCACCCGCCTCACCGTCCACCGTGACGGACGCCCCCTGCTGGACCAGCACACGAGATACGGGCCGGGCGCGCCCGGCTGGGACGGCCCCGCCATCGCGGCCGGTCACCGCGCCCTCGGCCAGATCCTCATCGTCAGACCCGAACTGGACCCGCCCCACGCCCGCCTGTTCGGCGACGACCCGGCGACCGGCCAAGCCGTACTGACCCCGTTGACCGGCCCCGCCCTCCTGATCACCGCTTTGGCACCCGACACCTTGCGCCTGCGCCACCTGCTGGACTTGGCACAGCAAGTCGCGGAACCGCTGGAACTGCTTGGCACTGACCGGACCACAGCGCCTGTGGCGAGCTGAGCCGCAGCATCTACGAGCACTCCGACGCGGGACGCCGCAGTCAGTCAGGAATGTGACCATGGTCAACTTTGCCCTGTTCGGCCTGGTCGGCCTGCGGGAAGACACCGCCACACAAGTAACGGCCCCCGCCAGTGCCGAAGCTCCCGGGACGTTGCCGACAGCCGTCTGGTTCTGCGCAGGACACTCTGCTCACTTGAGAAGGCATCAGAAGTCGAATTCGCCCTTCTTGGCGCCGTCGATGAAGGCGTTCCATAGGTCGGCGCACCACAATATTGACTCTTCGTAAACATATGCCTACCGTGAGTGTTTGACGTGGCAAAAAGCTCTCTCGAGGGGTGCAGCTCATGCTCAGACGAGTCGAATCCGACCGGTGGCAAGAATCACTCGATGTCAACCCCCTTTACAACGGGCTGGTGCCGGAAGGCGGCGTGCCACGGTTCAAGATGCCGGCCGGCCCGATGAGTCCCACAGCGGCCCAGGCGCTCATCCGGGACGAACTCCTGCTCGACGGCAACGCCCGGCTCAACCTGGCCACCTTCTGCACGACCTGGATGGAGCCCCAGGCCCGCGAACTCATCGCAGAAACCCTCGACCGCAACCTCGTCGACCACGACCAGTACCCGCAGACGGCCGACATCGAGGCGCGCTGCGTCAACATGCTCGATCACCTGTGGGGCGACCCGAACGGCTCCAGCGTCGGCTGCTCCACGGGCGGCTCCAGCGAGGCGGCCATGCTCGGCGCGCTGGCGATGAAGTTCCAGTGGCGCGAACGACGCCGGGCGGCCGGGCTGCCCACCGCCAAGCCCAACCTCGTGATGGGCACCGCCGTCCATACCTGCTGGCCGAAGTTCTGCCAGTACTGGGACGTCGAACCGCGCTGGATACCGATCGAGGAGCCGGCCTTCACCTTGAACCCGGCCCGGCTCGGCGAGTTCTGTGACGACAACACCATCGGCGTCATCGGCGTGCTCGGCTCCACGCAATGCGGCAAGTACGACCCGATCGAGCAGATGTCGGCCGAGCTGGACCGCCTGGAGGCTGAGCGCGGGCTGAGAATACCGCTGCACGTGGACGCGGCCGTGGGCGGCTTCATCACCCCGTTCCTGGAACCCGACATGGTGTGGGACTTCCGGCTTCCCCGGGTGCAGTCGATCAACACGTCGGGGCACAAGTTCGGCCTGGTCTACCCCGGCGTCGGCTGGATCGTCTGGCAGGAGCCGGACGCTCTGCCGCAGGACCTGGTGCTCTCCTGCGACCTGCTCGGCGGCACCATGGACACCTTCACGCTCAACTTCTCCCGCTCCGGCGCACCGGTCATCGCGCAGTACTACAACTTCCTGCGGCTCGGCTTCGAGGGCTACCAGGCCGTCCAGCAGACCTGCCGGGACGTGGCGACCTACCTCGGTGCGGAGATCGCGAAACTCCCCGAGCTCTCGCTCATCGCCGACGGCTCGGAACTCCCGGTGCTCGCCGTACGCACCGCCCCCGGCTTCGACGGTTTCACCGTCTTCGACCTGGCCGCCCGGCTGAAGATGCACGGTTGGCAGGCCCCCACGTACTACCTGCCACCCGACCTGGAGCACATAGCCGTCATCCGCTTCGTCATCCGCAACGGCTTCAGCCAGGACACCGCCGCCAAGTTGCTGGCGAACATACGCACCGAGGTCGAGTATCTGCGCGGCAATCCGGTTCCGCGCCCTCGCCTCGGCGGCGATGGGGCGGCCGCCGAGCAGTCGGGTGTGCCGACGGGAGGGTGACGTCGATGAACGACTTCGCCGCGTCCATCACCTTCGACCAGCTCGGCAGGGACCCCTGTCCGATCTTCGCCAGGCTCCGCCGCGAGGCGCCGGTCGTCCTGCTGCCGAAGCTCGACCTGTGGATGGTCACCCGCTGGGATGACGTGCGCCAGGTCCTCAGTGCCTACGAGTCGTTCACCAGCGCCTTCCCCTCGCTGGCCACGCAGATATTCGGGGAAGGGTCCGTACTCAGGGTCGAGGGCAACGCCCACGCCGATCTGCGAGCCGCCGTTGACACGCGATTCGCCCACGAACGCATCGAACGGGCCGCCACACTCACCCGCGAGGCCGCACGGCCGTACGCCGGCGAGCTCAGGAGCCGGGTCGAGCTGATGTCCAGCTACTTCGAACCCGCCGCGAGCACTGCGCTCGCCCGTTTCATCGGCCTGCCGGACGTGGACACCGGCACGCTCATCCGCTGGGCCCGCGACCTCAGCGCCGGGATGAGCAACTTCATGGCGGATCCGGGCGTACACGAACGGGCGTTGGCCGCCGCCACCGAGATCCGCCAGACGATCGAGCCCTGCGCCAGGAAGGCCGCGGACCGGCCCGACGGCTCGGTCCTGTCACAGCTGCTCCACAGCGGCTGCCCGTCCGATACCGTCCGAACCGTCGAGAAGATCATGCCCACCTTCATCGAGATCCTCTCGGCGTTCCTGGAACCGGCGGCCGGCGCCGGGCTCACGCTGCTTGCGCTGCTCCAGCACCCCACGCAGATGCAGGCCGTCCGCGATGACCCGCGCCTGATCCGCAAGGCCGTCCACGAAACGCTGCGCTGGCAGTCACCGAACGGCGCACTCACCCGCCGCGCGGCCAAAGACGTGCTCCTCGCCGGACAGATCATCCCCGCCGGAGCGACCGTCATGGCGGTCATCGCCTCGGCAGGCCGGGACGAGAGCATCTTCACCGACCCGGACACCTTCGACATCAACCGGGCCCCCTTCCCCAACCTGGGCCTCGGATACTCCCGCCACGCATGCCTCGCCGCCCCAGTCGTCGGTGGCATCATCACGGCCCTGCTGGACGTGCTCCTCGAGCAACACCCATGGCTCTCCCTGGACCCGGGACAGCCGCATAACCTGCACGGCTGGAAATTCCGCGTGCTGACGAACCTGCATGTCCGCATCGGTGATCCGGCCCGAGGAAGCTGATGTGGGCCTCACTATCTCTGCTCCGGGGTCAGGACGCGTCGGGTCCGGTCCCCGAGCCAGGCCGCTTCGAGGATCCCGGTCAGGCTGGCGGTGTCGGTCGGGCCTGGATGGTTCTGGATCAAGCGGGTGACGCCACCGGCCATCTCCGCGAAGCGCGGGAGGTCGGCGCGTGCCACGCCGATGTCCGCCAAAGTGGTAGGGATGCCGATGTCGGCAAGGAGCCCGTCGAGCCAGGTGAAGAACGTATCCGCGGCCTCGGCGTCCGAGGCGTCGGTCACGTCGAGCCCGCACGCCCCGGCGAGGATGGTCAACCGGTCGCCGATGGCGTCCCTGGCCGCGTCCAGCGCGTAGGGCAGCAGCAGCCCGACGCCCAGGCCGTGCGGTGTGTGGGTGGCTGCGCCGATGGGGTATTGGAGGGCGTGCGGAGCCGCGTTGCCCGCGTGGGAGAACGCGAGCCCGGCCAGCATGGACCCGTAGGACATGTCCGCGCGCGCGTCCTTGTCGCCTCCGTTCCTGACGACATGGGGCAAGCTGCGGGCGATCCGCTCCGCGGCCAGGAGCGCGTAGTGATCGGTGATCGGGTTGCGGCCGAGGAAGACCTGCTCCACCGGGTCGCGCGGTCCGTAGGCCCGGGGTCGCGCGGTGTAGCTCTCCACCGCGTGACAGAACGCGTCGATGCCGGAGTGGGCAGTGACGGTCGCAGGGCAGGTGTAGGTGAGCTCGGGGTCGACGATGGCGAAGTCGGGCACGATGTGGACGCTGGAGACCCCCACCTTCAGCTCGCGGTCCGGGTCGGTCAACACCGAGACGGGCGTGAGCTCGGAGCCGGTGCCTGACGTCGTCGGGACCGCGACGAGAGGAATCGTCGGCCCCGGCACCTTCGACTCGCCGTAGAAGTCGCGCGGTGTGCCACCGTGGCGCCGGATGACGCCGACGATCTTGGCGAGGTCGATCACCGTGCCACCCCCGATGGCGAGGATGACGTCGGCGCCCACCTCTGCGGCGACCGAGACGGCCAGGGCGACATCGGCGAGCGGCACGTCCGGAGTCGCGTCGGCGAACACCCCGACGACTTCGACCTTCTCCCGCACGGCGGCCACGATCTCGGCCACGCCCGGCTGCCCCAGAAGAACCCGGTCGGTCACGATGAGGACTCGCGAGCCACACTCGGCCACCACTCGTGGGATGTTCTGCGCGACCCCTTCGCCCACGATCAGCTGGCGTGGTCCGCGGACGGTCTCAAGCATGTCAGTGCCTCTCTGGAACGTCGGCGGTGAGTTGGCTGGGCGGGCCAGTCGGGTCGAGGGTCCCGCGGACATCGTCTGGTCACGGTAGGTCGATCGCCGCGTAGGTGACGTCGAGGTACTCGAGGATGCCCTCGTGCGATCCCTCCTTGCCGATCCCGGACTGCTTCACGCCTCCGAAGGGAGCTGACGGGTCCGAGATCAGACCACGGTTGATGCCGACCATCCCCGTCTCCAGCCCCTCGGTGAACCGGAGCGCCCGCTGGAGGTCACGGGTGAAGACGTATCCGGCCAGGCCGTGCTCGGTGTCGTTGGCCTTCGCCATCACCTCGTCGTCGGACGTGAACGAGATGATCGGCGCCACCGGGCCGAAGATCTCCGCCTCCAGCATCCGCGCGTCCTCGGGCACGTCGACGAGGACCGTGGGCGGGTAGAAGTAGCCCGGCCCATCCGGACGCTCGCCGCCCACCACGACACGGGCGCCGCGATCGACCGCGTCGGCGACGAGCTCGTCGATCTTGGTGACCGAGGCCTCGTCGATCAACGCCCCGACGTCCACGCCGTCGTCGAGACCATGGCCCACCGAGAGCGCGCCCATCCGCTGGGCGAAGCGCGCCGTGAACTCCTCGCGCACCGGCTCCTCGACGTAGACGCGATTGGCCGCGATGCAGGATTCCCCGATGTTGCGCATCTTGGCCACCATGGCACCGTCGAGCGCGACGTCCAGGTCCGCGTCGGCACACACGATCAAGGCCGCGTTGCCGCCCAGTTCCATGGAGGTGCGCAGCACGTTGTCCGCCGCCTGCCGTAGCAGCACACGCCCGACCTCGGTCGACCCGGTGAACGAAAGCTTGCGGGTCCGGCGGTCGGCCAGCAGTGCTGAGACCACCTCGCCGGCACGCCTGGTTGTCACGACGTTGACGACACCCGGGGGAACGCCGGCCTCCTCCATGATGCGGGCCAGGAACAGCATGGTGAGTGGCGTCTGGGCTGCCGGCTTGGTGATCGTCGTGCAGCCCGCCGCCAGCGCAGGAGCGATCTTGCGGGCACCCATGGCCAACGGAAAGTTCCAGGGCGTCACGAAGACGCACGGTCCGACCGGCTTCGGCACGGTGAGGATGCGATATCCACCAGCGGGAGCGGTGTTGTAGCGTCCCTCGACGCGCACCGCCTCCTCGGCGAACCAACGGAAGAACTCGGCGCCGTAGGCCACCTCTCCCCGAGCCTCGGCGAGCGGCTTGCCCATCTCGAGCGTTATCAGCCGGGCGACCTCCTCGGATCGCTCGGTCAGTGCCCGGTACGTCGCGGTCAACAACTCTGACCGTTCTCGCGGCGGGGTCGCCGCCCACTCCGCCATTGCCTTGCTCGCCACGTCCAGAGCGGCGAGCCCGTCAACGACGTCGGCGTCCGCCACCTCGGCGATGGTCTTGCCGGTGGCCGGGTCCTCGACGGCAAAGGTGGCTGCGCCGGCGGCGTCGCGCCAGGCGTCGCCGATCCGGAGCCGCCGGTGCTCGGGGGCCAGGACGTTCATCGGGTCACTCATCGCGTCGCCTCCTGTGATGTTCTTGGTGATGTCGGGCGTGACCTCAGCGATCGCGCCTCGCGCGTCGACGGTCAGGCCGTGCTCACCGGTGACGGTCCGCCGAGGCTCGCTTGCCACGTGCCGGCGCATGTCGACGTCGCCGCCCTGCGCGGTTACCTCCCGGCCTCGGACAGCGCCAGCCCGGTGCCCGCATCGAACAGGTGCGCACGGTTGAGGTCGACCGTGACAAGCAGCCGCTCGCCCGGCGTACCGGTGACGGTGGTTCGCGCCTTGACCTTGAGGAGCTCCTTCCCCACTCGGACGTCGACCACCGTGCGGTCACCGAGCGGCTCAAGGCCGTAGAGCTCACCCGTCAACGACGCGTCCCCACGCCGCTCGACGGACAGGTCCTCCGCGCGCAGGCCCAGCAGCAGCGGACGACCGTCCTCGGCCGTGGTCCAGCGGGGCCGCGGCAGGGTCCAGCCTTCCGCCCCGACCAGACGATCCCCCTCGGCGTGGCAGGCGAGCAGGCTGATCGGCGGGCTCCCGACGAATCCGGCGACCCACTGGTTGGCCGGACGCTCGTACACCTCGGCCGGCGTTCCGACCTGTTGCACCTTCCCCTCCTTGAGCACCGCGACCTGGTCGGCCATGGACAGGGCCTCGACCTGGTCGTTGGTCACGTAGACGAAGGTCGCTCCGAGGCTCCGGTGGATGCGGGTGAGCTCGGTGCGCATCTCGACGCGGAGCTTGAGGTCGAGGTTCGTCAGCGGCTCGTCCATGAGAAACGCGCGTGGGCGACGGACCAGCGCCCTGGCCAGGGCGACACGCTGCATCTCACCGCCCGACAACTGCGCCGGACGACGCTGCAGCAGACGTTCGATGTGCAGCAGGCTCGAGATCTGCTCGACGGCAGCGGCGATCTCGCTCGCGGAACAGCGGCGTGCCCGCAGCGGCGAAGCGATGTTCTCGTACGCCGTGTGCCGCGGGTAGAGGGCGTAGTTCTGGAAGACCATGGCCAGGTCGCGTGCGGCCGGGGCGTCACCGGTCGCGGCCCTCCCGTCCAGATGCACCGACCCGGCGTCAAGCTTCTCAAGGCCGGCGATCGCTCGCAGGGTCGTCGTCTTGCCTGCCCCGGAGGGTCCGAGCACGACGAAGAACGATCCGTCCGGCACGTCCAAGGTCACCCCGTCCAGGGCCTGGACTTGACCGAAGGACTTGCGCAGCCCGTGCACTGCCACGGTTCCCATCAGGCCACCAGCTCTTCCGTGCTCACGTCGTAGACCGCCGGGGTCCCGCCGGTGTGCCGCAGCCCGACCGGTGCGTCGGCGGCGAAACGGACAGTCGGTGGCATCCGAACCCGTACGTCGCGCCGGCCTCCGTGGTCGACCACGTAGATGATTTCGTCGCCCAGCCACTCCGCCGAGACCACGCGGGCCGGGACCGAACGTTCCGCCCCTGGTTCTGCGACTTCCAGCGCCTCCGGCCGGACGCCTGCGACCAGGCGACGGTCGCGCGGCAGGCCCGGCGGTGGCGTGAGAGCCAGTCCGCCCTGACTGCGCAGCTTCCCGTCGGCCACCTCCACCTCGATCAGGTTCATCGGCGGGGAGCCGATGAATGCGGCGCAGAAGAGACTCGCCGGGCGGTCGTAGACCTCCAGCGGCGTGCCGATCTGCTCGACGCGGCCCTTGTTGAGGATGGCGATCCTGTGACCGAGCGACATCGCCTCGACCTGGTCGTGGGTGACGTAGACCATCGTCGTCCCCAGCTCCCCCTGCAGGTGCTTGATCTCCGTACGCATGTCCGCCCTCAGCTCCGCGTCCAGATTGGTGAGAGGTTCGTCCATGAGGAATGCGCGCGGTCGTCGTACCAGGGCGCGAGCAAGCGCGACGCGCTGCTGCTCCCCGCCGGACAGCCGGCGCGGCCGCCGGTCCAGGAGCGGACCGAGCCGCATCAGCCGGGCGGCCTCGTCGACCCGCTCGCGCACCTCCGCCTTGGGCAGTCCCTCGGCCCGCAGGGGGAACGCCAGGTTGTCGCGGGTTCTCAGATGCGGGTAGAGAGCGTAGAACTGGAACACCATGGCGATGTCGCGCTCGGCGGGCGGCAGGTCGTTGACCAGCGTGTCGCCGATGCGGATGTCGCCCGTCGTCTGCCTCTCCAGGCCGGCTACGGCCCGCAGTGTGGTCGTCTTGCCGCAGCCCGAAGGGCCGAGCATCACGAACAGCTCGCCGTCGCGGATGGACAGGTCCACGTGATCAACTGCGACCGTCCCGTCCGGGTAGCGCTTGTGCAGGGCGGTCACCTCGATGCCCGCCATCAGCGTCGCACCGCCCCGAGCGTCACACCGGCGACGAGGTGCTTGCGCACCAGGTAGGCGAAGACGAGCACCGGCAGGGCGAACACCACGGAGGCGGCGGCCACGAGACCCCAGTCCACGGTGGTTCCGCCGATGAGGCCGGCGATGGCAGGTGGGGCCGTCCGCACGCTGTCGCTGGAGGTCAGGAAGATGGCGAACACGAACTCGTTCCACGAGAAGATGAGCGCGAAGACCGCCGTCGCGGCGATGCCGGGCAGGAGCAGGGGAAGGGTGAATCGCCAG
This sequence comes from Nonomuraea mesophila, assembly GCF_004352805.1. Taxonomy (NCBI): domain Bacteria; kingdom Bacillati; phylum Actinomycetota; class Actinomycetes; order Streptosporangiales; family Streptosporangiaceae; genus Nonomuraea; species Nonomuraea mesophila. The sequence goes on along the minus strand of NZ_SMLD01000038.1, from coordinate 48,865 downwards.
AACGCCTGCAAACGGGTGTAGCCGTCGAGCATGGCGGCATCCTCGTACTCCGCGGGCACCTCGTCGACGAACCCCTTCATCATCCAGATCGTGAACGGGACGTTGAACGCGGCGTAGATGAGGATCAGGCCGAGCTTGGTGTCGATGAGTCCGACCTGGCGGTACATGAGGAAGATCGGGATCACGACCACCACGGGCGGCATGAAGCGGGTGGACAGGATGAAGAACAGCTGGTCCTTCTTGGCCTTCATGGCGAAGCGTGAGTAGGCCCAGGCCGCCGGCACCCCCAGCACGGTGGCCAGTGCCGTGGAGGCCCCGGCGACCACGACGGAGTTGAGGAACGAGACGGACAGGGTCGAAGGACCGCCGCCGGAGGCGACGAACACGTCCTTGAGATGGTCCATGGTGACCTTGAAGTCGAAGAACTTGGCCGGGATGGCGTAGACGTCCCGGTTCTCCTTGAGGGACGTCTCGATCATCCACAGCACCGGGAAGAGCATCACGACGGCCAGCACGGTCAGCAGCGCGACCTCCAGCGCGGAGCGGCCCCGGCCGCCGAAGCGGCGCGCGGGGGACGTGCGACCCCGGGCAGGACGTGCGGACACGGCCTCGTCGACGGAGACTGCCATCAGTCCTCCTTGAGCTTGTTCAAGTAGCGCAGGTAGAGCTGCGTGAGGACGATGACGACGAGGATCATCAGGATCCCGTACGCCGATGCGGTTCCGGTGTTGAAGCCCAGGAACGCGACCTTGTAGACGTGGAACGACAACGTCTCGGTGGAGACCCCCGGACCTCCGCTGGTGAGGATGTAGACGAGGTCGAACAGCCGGAAGGCCTCGATGGCCCTGAACAGCACGGCGATGAGGAGCAGTGGCCACACCAGTGGAAGGGTGATGGTGCGGAACCGGAACCACTCGGACGCCCGATCGATCGAGGCGGCCTCGTACAAGTACGTGGGAACCGCGGTGAGGCCCGCGAGCGCGATGAGCATGATGAACGGCGTCCACTGCCAGGTGTCGACCAGGATCAGGGAGATCAGTGCCGTTCGCTGCCCGGTGAGCCACTCCACCTGCCCCAGGCCGAGCGAGCCGAGCATGCTGTTGATCACGCCGAACTGCGCGTCGAGCATGAATCGCCAGAACAGCCCTACCACGACCGGCGACAACATCATCGGCACCAGGAACAGCGTGGTCAGCAGTCCTCGCCCGTGCGTGCGCCGTGAGATCAGGTAGGCGATGGCGAAACCGAGCACGGTCTGCAGGGTGACCGCGCCGGCCACGTAGATCAACGTCGTCAAGGCCCTCTGGTGGACCTGTTCCGAAGCCAGGATGGCGGTGTAGTTCCCGAACCCGATGAAATCGGCCGGTCCCCCGCGGGTGGCCGAGTAGTCGGTGAAGGACAGGTACAACGCCCACAGCAACGGGAACACCGACATCGCGAGCAACAGCAGCAGCGCGGGCGAGGTGAAGGCGACCGCGAGCCCGCGATCGCTCAGGCGGCGGGACCGACCCCGGGCAGGCGGCGTCGCGGACGCCACCTGCCCGGGGTGGCCGGTCGTCAGGGGGGCGGAGTCACTCACAGTCCGCCGCCGCCCTTGCCGCCGCTGGAGTCGAGCACGCTCTGCTGCTCCTTGGCGATGTCGTCGAGCGCCTCCTTCGGCGTCTTCGCGCCGTTGAGAGCCGCGTTCACGTTGGTGTTCTCGATGTCGACGAGGCGCGCGTACTCGGGCATGTTCCACATGTCCCGCATCCGCGGCACCGAGTCGGTGTACACCTGGTTGAACGGCGCGGCATCGAGGAACTCGGGCGACTCCAGGGCGTCCGTACGCGATGGCACGCCACCAGCCGCGGCCCACTGCTTCTGGATGTCAGCCTGCTCGAACCACTTCATGAAGTTCAGGGCCTCGGCCTGGTTCGCCTCGGGGGAATAGGCCGACACGTGCATCCCCATGCCGCCGAGAGGCACCAGGTTCGTCTTCTGACTCGGCAGGGTGGCGAAACCCAGCTTGTCGAGGATCTGCTCCCGCGTGGTGCCGAGCGTCGACTGCTTCGGGTCGAGCAGGCCGCCGCTCGCGGCGATCCAGTTGAACGCGATGCATGCCTTGCCCTGGGCGACCGCCGCGTTCACCTCGTCGATGAACCAGTTGCCTGAGCCCTTGGCGGTCAGCGGCTTCATCTTGTTGACCAGGACGTCCATCGCCTCCTGGCCCGCGGCGTCGTTGAGAACGCCGTCGATCTTGCGTGTCTTGGGGTTCCAGAGGTTGCCGCCGTAGACGCCGTTGACCGTGTTGTAGGTGACGGCCGCGGCGTCGGAGCCGTTGGCCTGGTGGAAAGCCAGCCCGCTGACGCCGGGGTTGTCCGCCTGGCACTTCTCGGCGACTGAGATCATCTCGTCCCAGGTCTGCGGGGGCTTGTCGCCGATCAGGTCCTTACGGTAGATCATCGTCCAGGTGTCGCCGAGCAGCGGCAGTCCGTACAGGCTGGCGTTCTCGTCGCGCTTCCCGGTCTCCGCCTGGGGGAACTGGCCGTAGGCCGCCAGGAGGTACGGGTCGTAGGCCTTGACGTCGATGTTCTTCTTGACGAAGTCGGTGATGTCCAGGATGTTGCCGTTCGTCACGGCCTCGCCGATGTGTTGCGAGTCCAGGATCGGGATGTCGAAGTCGGTCTTGTGCGCGGCGAACTGGGTGAACATCGCGTCGTGCCAGTTCGCGTTCGGCACGGTCTTGACCTTGATGGTCACGTTCGGCCGCTCCTTGGCGTACTCCGCGTTCGCGAAGGTTTCCAGCGCGTGGGCGGGGGGCCAGTCGAACCAGATGAAGCTGAGGGTCAGCGGGTCTTTGGTGAGCTCCGGGATGGTCGCCGGTGCCTTGGGGGCGCTGTCGTTCTGGCCGCCGCCGCAAGCCGCCACGGTCGTGGCCACCAACATGGCCGCCGTCGCCAGCCGCACCTTTCGACTGGGAACGGACAGTCGTCCTCTTCGCTTGGGATACCGCATCTTCTTGCCTGCTTTCTGGGCGGGGAGTTCTGGAGCCTTGCTGCGTGCTTCGCCGAGCGGTTGCTGGGTTGTTCAGGCGTGTCGCCGGCTGTCGCAGGGGCTGACCCGCAGACCGGAGTCACGAATGGGCCGCGACGTGATGGGGCTTCAAGCAGTCGAGAATTCGGTCCTTGTGCCGCCCGGTGGCGAACCGAGCAGGACGTCGAGCATGCTCATGGAAGCTCCAACTGATCGAAGCGGAGCGATGGCGGACGGTTCCCCGATAGGTGAGGGATGGCTGGCATCCGCCACCTTTCCTATACGATCCGATGGGGAGCGTCAACATCCCGCAGTATGGCGAGCGATGACAACAGGCTCCCGAAGACGCAAGAAAGGACCTCACGTCACGATGGACGACGAAGCGGTGATCGCGCGGCGCCGTGAGGCCATGACGGGCGGAACGCCGCCGCGAAGATCTCGCGGCCGGCTTGCCGACGAGGTGTACGACACGCTGCTCGGACAGATGATGTCGCTACGGATAGAGCCTGGCTCCCGCGTCACGATCGACGTCCTGGCGCGAGAGCTGGGGGTCTCACAGACGCCGATCCGAGACGCTCTGAACCGCATGGAGGCCGAGGGCCTGGTCGTGCGTGTGCCCCATGCCGGCTATCGCATTCCCTCCCAGATCACCCGTCACCGATTCGAGGACATGCTTGAGGTCCGCCTGCTCCTCGAACCGGCAGCGGCGCGCAGATCCGCCGAACGCGCATCCTCGGACCAGGTGGCCGACATGCGACGCATGCTGGAGGACATGGCGGAGCTGGAGGGAGGCAAGGGCCCCATGGCCTATGGCGCCTTCGGGCTGCGCGACGCCGCTTTCCATGATCTCGTCGCCCTGAGCGCGGAGAACCAGGTCATCCGCGAAGCACTCGCTCGCCTGCACACGCACGTGCACCTTTTCCGGCTTCACCGCGACGCCCAGGTCACTCACCTGGCCATGGCCGAGCACGAGGAAGTTCTGGCCGCGATCGCCGCGCGTGACCCCGACGCCGCGGCCTACGCCATGCGCCGGCACATCCTGCTGTCCGGCGAGCGGTTCCGGCGATTGTTCGACGAGGCCGAGGGCAGGGACGGAATGGCCGCAGAGGCTTGACGGGCGGGCTGGGCCGAGGAATGCTAGCTCAATCCGATCGGATCGGATTGGATCCACCTCACCCGCCCCAGATGCGAGGAGAAGCAGGTGCCCAGAGCGCTGCTCCTGACCGGCGACGCCGCCGAGGAGCTCGACACCATGTATCCCTACTATCGCGTGCAGGAGGGCGGCTGGGACGTCGACGTCTCGTCACGGACGATGCGTGACGTACAGCTGGTCATCCACGAGTTCGACCCCAACTCCGACGCCTACGTGGAGAAGAACGGCCGAAAGCTGCCGGTGGACGTGCCCTGGGCCGAGGTCGACGTCGAGCGCTATGACGCCCTCATCATCCCTGGGGGACGTGCTCCCGAGTGGATCCGGGTCGACGCCGACGTCAGGCGCATCACCGAGCACTTCTTCGCGCGCAACCTCCCGATCGCGCTGGTGTGCCACGGCGCGCAGGTGCCGGCTGTGTACGGGCTGCTGAAGGGTCGAAAGACGGCGTGCTTCCCCCCCATCACCGGTGACATGGAGAACGCGGGCGCGACGGTCATCGACGCTCCCGACGTCGTGGACGGCAACCTCGTCTCCTGCCGGGGATGGCCCGACATGCCGCAATTCGGCAGGGCGATGATGGAAGTCTTCTCGAAGTCCGTCAACTCCGCATCGACATGAGCACGCCTGGCCTGTCCCGGTGACGGCACTGCGGACCGTCACAGTCGACGGCTCCCCCGTCCACGTCCTGGAGAGCGGCACCGGCCCCGCGGTGCTGATGCTGCACGGCTCCGGACCCGGTACGACCGGATCCGGCGCCTGGGCGACGACGGCACAGGCGCTGGGCCCGTCCTGGCACCTGGTGGCTCCTGACCAGGCGGGGTTCGGCCGTACGCCGATCCCGGCGGGCTCAAGGGGCGGGCTCCGGCTGTGGACGGAGCAGGCCGCGGGCCTGATGGATGCTCTCGGTGTCGAGCACTACGCCGTGGTGGGCCACTCCATGGGCGGTGCCGTGGCGCTGGCGTTGGCGGCCGTGCGTCCCCAGCAGGTCACCCGTGTCGTGGCGGTCTCGACGATGGGCGCCCCGGGGGCGCCGCTGTCCGCCGAACTCGACGCGATCTGGGCCGCCCCCGCCGGCCCGCTCGGGGCACGGGACATGTTGAGCCGCCTCGTCCTCGACCAAGCCCTCGTGACCGAGTCGGCCGTCGCTGCCCGAGCAGCCGCGATGCGAGCGGGGGCGGCCGCATTCAAGTCGTTGTTCCCTCCGCCCAGGGCACGTTGGGCCGACGACCTCACCCTCTCGGCGCGAACGCTGGCAGAGGTCCGCGCGTCCGTGCTGCTCGTCCACGGCGCCGAGGACCGAGTCACCCCGCTCGGGACGGCAGCCCTGCCCCTGCTCGAGCACCTGGCCGATGTCCGTCTGCACGTGTTCGGCCGATGCGGGCACGTGCCGGCGCTCGAACACCCGCACGACTTCAGGCAACTCCTGTCGTGCTTCCTCGGCCGGTAACGAGGTCCCTAAATGCGGCGACAGGTCCGCAGCCCGTGCTCAAGCCCCGGTACCGCAAGGTGCGCCTGCTGAACCTGCGCACCGGGCGCGCGGGTGCCGTGGTGAAGGCGAAGCTGCCGCGCGGGCAGTACATCGACGACATTGATTTCGATCGGTCCAAGCGGCTGGTCGTGCGATCGAAGGTCGCGACGGGAGTGGCGGTCTACCAGGTATCGCGGAAGACGGGCGCGGTGCGGCTGCTGAGGAAGATCAAGCGACCCGACGTGGCGATGTGGGTGCTCCCAGGCGACGAGTCCTACGAGCCGTGGACGTTGAGGAAGTGAGCGACCCGGGTCCTTGAGGCGCGTCGCCAGGGCTCTGTTCACGTAGTGCCCTGCGTTTCCCGGGAGGTTCGGTGTGGTTCCTTCCGGCCGCGGTCGTTGACCGACTGTTCGATCGTGCGAGCGGTGACGATGAATGAGCTGATCGCCTGGTCGTCCAGGTCTCGAGTGGAGATCTCCTCCAGCCGAGCCCACATGGCCTCGATGGGTTCGCGCATCGCCTGACCGCGGTCGGTGAGCCAGACGTTGAGCGCCCGCCGGTCGTCCTCGTTGGGCCGGCGGGTGACGAGGCCGGCTTCCTGCATACGGCGCAGTGATTTCGACACGGTGGAGTGGTCCAGGCCGACGCTGTCCAGCAACTCGGACTGTGTCTGACCGTCCCTTTCGAACAGCTGCATCAGCAGCAGTTCCTGGCCGGGATGCAGGCCGAGGGCGCGGAGCATGGCCGCCGCGGCCGCCCGGTGGGCCCGCGCCAGCGCGAAGATGGCGAAGCTCAGATGTCCGGCGCGGGCGGCGTGTGGTGGCGGCGTGTTCGTCACGGCGTTGACCTCCTCGGAGCTGCGGCGGCCACTCGAACCCTAACTTATGTTGCCAGCCACGTAAATCTGTGCGTACATTTATGTGGCCAGCCACGTAATGACGCCGGCCGGCCTCATCGCCCCGACCCGCGGCCACACCGCCGCACTGAGAGGAACCACGATGGCCCTGTTCACACCCGATGACACGGCAATCCTGCTCATCGACCACCAGCTCGGCACCATGAGCTGGATAGGGTCGGCCGACCATGACGAGGTCAAGGCCAACGCGCTCGCACTGGCCAAGGCCGCGGTGGCGCTGGACATGCCGCTGATCCTGACCACCTCGCTGGAAGACCACGCGCAGGGACCGCTGCTGCCGGAACTCGCCGAGATCGCCCCCGAACAGTTCGAGGAACGCATCCAGCGCACGGGCGTGGTCGACGCCATGGACGACCCTGCCTTCGCCGCCGCGGTCAAGGCCACCGGCCGCCCCAACCTGATCATCGCCGGCGTCACCAACGACGTCTGCACCGTCTACCCCACCCTGACCGCCCTCCGGCAGGGACACCGCGTCCAGGTCATCGCCGACGCCGGCGGATCCATGACCAAGCCGGCCGACGACATCGCGTTGCGACGCATGGAGAAGGCCGGCGCCGACATCGCCTCGACGAACATGATCCTCACGCAGCTGGCGCGCAACTGGTCCTCGCCGGCCGGCCAGAAGCTCCTCCCCATCGTCGGCGCCCTCATTCCCACGTCATGAACACCCCACACGAATCCGCCGCCGACCCGGTCTCGCGCCGGGTCGGCGGCATGGCCCCCTTCGCCCGCCGCCATCCGCAGGATCGCACGGCCGGCCCCGGCGGACCGGAGGAGGTCACGCCATCGAGGGAGAAGACTCATGAGCATTCCGTATCTGGCCCGGCCCGAACAGCAACAGCAGCTGGAATGGCTGAACGGGAGCACCTTCACCGTCCTGCTGGACGCCGCCGCCACCGGCGGGCAGCTCACCGTCGGACGGTTCGACGCCCCCAAGGGGGAGGCTCCGCCGTTCCACCTGCACACCCGGGAAGACGAAGTCTTCATGCTGATCAAAGGCACCGCCCAGCTCTGGGTCGGCGAGGAGGAACTGGAGCTGTCCGAGGGCGGCATCGTCTACCTGCCCCGCAACATCCCGCACGGCTACCGCATCACCTCCGACCGGGCCGACCTGCTGCTGGTCGCCACACCGGCCGGCATCGAGAACATGTTCCGCCAGGGCGGTCGTGACCTGTCCACCCCCAGGCCGGACGACTTCAAGATCTCCGAGGAGGTGCTGGCCGCCGCGGCCGACGCCCACGGCCAGATCATCGTCGGCCCGCCCCGGTGAGCGCCACGAGAAGCGCCGTGATGGGCCGTATCGGGACACGCACAGCAGTAGAGCCGAGCGGCCGTCGGCGGGCTGAGGAGGCCGCGCGGTGCGGGTCAGGATGCGCGGGCCCCGCTGCGCATGCTCGCCCGCAGCAGCGCGGCGCAGAATACCGCGACGACCATGGCGCCCGCGGCGAGGTAGAAGATCGTGCCGGCCGAGATTCCCAGCGCCAGCAGGGCCCCGGTCACGCCCGGTCCCGCGACCGAACCGACCCGGCCCATGGCCGAGGACCACCCGACCCCGGTCGTCCGCTGCTCGCGCGGGTACAGCTCGACGGCCATCGCCAGCTGGCCGTTCTGGCTGGCGCTGACCGCGGCACCGACGCCGCACAGCACGATCAGCAACCCCAGCCCGCCGAACCCCAGGCTGATCGACGCCACCACCAGCACCGCGGTGAGCACCGGCATCACGATCAGCATCCGGCCGATACCGACCCAGGCCACGAGCGGGATCATGGCCACCCCGCCGACGATCGCCCCGAGGTAGATGAACGCCAGCCCCAGCGGCGCCTCGGCCGCCGATACCCCGAGATCCGTGAGCAGGACGGGCGCCCACCCCGACAGCGCGGTGGACACCGTGAACACGAGGAATGCGTACAGCCAGAGCAGGAGCGTGTTGATCCGCACGCGGCGGGCGAACAGCTGCCCGACGCGCTCGCCGCGCGGGGCGCCGCCGACGACCTCCTGGGCGGCCGGTTCGGGCGGCAGGAGCATCGCCATGGGAAGCACCAGCACCGCGGAGGCCACTCCGGCCAGCCAGAACAGCCCGGTGACGCCGACCGAGGCGATCAGCGGCAGGTAGACGAAGCCCGCCGCGGTGGCACCCGACGCGACCCCGAGCGCCATCAGCAGGGACACGACGTCACGTCGCCGGTTCGAGCTGAAGTCCGTCGCGACCGCCACCGCGGACGGGAGCGCCCCGCCGAACCCCAGCCCGGTCACCAGGCGAACGGCCCCCAGCGCCTCGATCGAGTGCGCGGGGAGGACGACCGCGGTGACCATCGTGCCGAGGGAGAACAGGGCGACGCTTCCGATCAGCAACCGGCGACGGCCGAACCGCTGCGCCAGCCATCCGGACCCCAGGTAGCCGGCGAACACGCCGACGCTCGTCGCCACCAGGGGAACCGTGAAGGCCGCCGACGCCAGCCCCCAGCTCTCGGCGAGGGCGGGGACCGCCAGCGCCAGCGCCGTCGCGTCGAACCCGTCCATGACGATCGGGAGGAGGCACAGCACCACCACGAGCCAGTTCGTCGCTCTGACGCCGCTACTGCCGGGCGCGTCCGGACGCACATTCACGATCTCGGCCTTACCTGCGTCATCGTGAGCGCAGCCCTTGTTCGGTACACGGTCAAGCTCCTGTCTTCTGGGGCGCGTGGAAGAGGTGATCGCCGGTCAGACTGCTTTCACCGCGCCCCCGTCGACGAGGTAGTTGTTCCCGGTAGCACTGATGGCCAACGGCGATGCCAGGTACGTCACCATGGATGCCACATGTGCGGGCTCGATGAGTTCCCCGGAGCTGATGCCTGCCGCCGTCGCGACGTTCGTGAGCAGTTCTTCGTGGCTTACGCCCTGGGCGGCGGCGAGGGTTGCGCCGAAGCCGCCGGGTTCGGTCCAGAGCTCGGTCCGGGTGCCGGCCGGGGAGACGGTGACGGCCCGGACGCCGCGGTCGGCGTACTCCTCGGCGAGGGCCTTGCCGTACGCGTTGAGTGCCGCCTTGGCGGCGTTGTAGGGCACTGGGCCGAGGTGTGGCAGGCGTGCACCGGCCGAGGAGATGTTGATGATCACTCCTCGGCGCCGCAGCAGGCTCGGCAAGGCCGCGCGGCAGGCGCGGACGGCGGCGAAGAGGTTGAGGTCGAACGTCCGCTGCCAGATGGTGTCGTCGTAGTCGTTAAAGCCGCGCAGGTCGGCCGGATCGCCGCCGCCGACGTTGTTGACCAGGATGTCGATGTCGCCGTGCCGGTCGAGGACGGACTGGACGAGCTCCCCGGGTCCGGTCGGGGTCGACAGGTCGACGGCGATGGCGTCGGCGCTGTCGCGGGTCAGTTCGGCCGTGATCGTTCGGGCGGCCCCGATCACCGTGACGCCTTCTGCGGCCAACGCGCGGACGATCGCGAGGCCGATCCCCCGGCCGGCGCCGGTGACGACGGCGACCTTGTCAGTCAGATGCAGATCCATTGCTTAGCCTCCATGTGACGTCCAGTGGACGTACGTCGAAATGCACAGGGCGGAATCGAGATCGCTCAGGATCTCCGATCAGTTTTGAATGAGCGCGGCGTACATGCCGGGCTCGGAGGAACCCCCCGGGTTGCGCACTATGACCTTCATCCGCGTTGATCAGGTTGATGCGCAGTGGTGTGTTCAGCACGTACGAACACGGGACGATGGCGAACCGATCGTTTGTGACACCGCGGCCGCATGATGTGCGCCACGTCACAGATCGGGCCAGCCCGACAGGCCCTTCACCGTGTCCCGCGCGGAAACCCGGTCTCGTACGGTGAGCTGGGGTTCTGCCGTGCGGCCGCGTCGGCGATCAGTGGATTTCCCACCAGGTCAGGTTGGCGGCCGCCTGGGACGCCGGCTCGATGATCTCCCATGCCTCGGTGATCAGTCCGGCGTCGAGCCGCCAGATGTCGACGACCGTGATCTCCGGCCCTGGACCGGGCAGCCGGCGCCGCGAATGCATCACGACGTGATCGCCGTCGGCCAGCACGTGCTGGATCTCGACCTGCATGCCGGCGAGCGGGACGAGCGCGGCGCCCACGGTGGCCAGCCATTCCGACTTCGTCCTGGAGGTCGCGTCCGGACGGTGGTGGAGGAAGTCGTCGCTCAGCAAGGGCGCGAGCGCGTCGACGTCGCCGGTCGCGACCAGTGCGGTCAGCGCTTGCTGGACGATGCTCTTGTTGTCGTGGGTCATGTTCTGTGTGGTCACGGGCAGCAGTGTTTCCAGCGTCCGGGACAGGTGTCGATGAAATGGCATGTCATGGCGTTCGGGTGCTCGATGAGTAGCATCGTCGTCCATGTACACGGTGGGGGAACTGCTGCGGCAGTGGCGGCACCGCCGGCGGCTCAGCCAGTTGGATCTCGCCATCGCCGCCGACGTGTCGGCTCGTCATGTCAGCCTGGTGGAGACCGGCAAGTCCCACCCGAGCGCCAAGATGATCCTGCGGCTGGCCGAGCAGCTCGACGTGCCGTTACGAGAGCGCAACCGGCTGCTGCTGGCCGCCGGCTTCGCCCCCCGCTATACCGAGCGGCCGCTCGATCAGGAGGCGCTGCCGGCGGCCTGGGACGCGATCGAACGCGTGCTGCGTGCGCATGAGCCGTATCCAGCGCTGGCCATCGATCGCCGATGGGACATCGTGATGCGCAATCGCGCCATCGGCCCGTTCCTCGCCGGCGTCGCCCCCGACCTGCTGGTACCGCCGATCAACATGGTACGGCTGGGGCTGGACCCGCGCGGGCTCGCTCCGTACATCGTCAACCTGGCACAGGTGCGTGCGCTGCTGCGTGTCCGGATCGCACGGCAGCTCGCCACAGCTCCCGCCCCCGAGCTGACCGCGCTCTACGAGGAATTCCTGGCCCCTCATGCGGCGGACGCGGGTCAGCCGGTCGAGTCCGAGGTCGCCGTCCCGATGATCTTCCGCTTCGACGGGCGCGAAGTGCGGCTGTTCTCGACGACGACCACGTTCGGCACGCCGATGGACATCACCCTGGACGAGGTCGCGATCGAGTCGTACTACCCGACGGACGCCGACAGCGCCGCCTACTTCGACTCGACGCGTCCGATGGGTGTGGTGCTGCCGGCGAGCGCCGCGGTGGCCTGCGTCCAGGCCGGGTCCTCGGGGTAGAGCTCGCTGCGCAGGTACGCCCAGATGAGCGCACGTACGGCGGCGACCCGGTCGGGGTTCTCGTCGGTGGTCTCGGCCGCGTCGAAGGCGGAGATGCCGCCGAGCCCGTGCTCGGCGTCGAAGATCTCCAGCCGGGTCTTCGGCCCGGGCGCCGCGGTGTAGGGGTCGCTGCGCCAGTCCTTCCGGTCCGAGAAGAAGGGGTGCCAGTCCTTCTCTCCGACGACGATGAGCACCTTGGGCGTCATGCCGCCGAAGTCGGTGCTCGTGAGTGCGACGTAGGGCTGCGCTGCCGGGCCGTTCAGGTCTTCGCCGCGGCCTGGGGCGGCGATCATGACGCGGGCGCTGAAGCGGTCGTCGACGGCTCCGGCCGTTGACCCGTCGCCGGCGTCGGTGATGGTCTGGCCCGAGATCAGGCCGACGGTGTGTCCGCCGGCCGAGTGGCCGACAGCGGCGATGCGGCCGGCGTCCAGGCGCCCCGCGAGTCCCGGAACGGCGCGCTCGATCTCGCCGAGGTGGTCCACGACCTGGCGGAGGTCGTCGGCGCGTGACTTGAGGTACAGCGGCGCGTCCGGGTCGCCGGCCTCTCGCAGGCCCATGAACGTGGCGTCGAGGTGCGTGGGCTGGATCACGCAGAAGCCGTGCGCGGCCCAGAAGGTGACCAGCGGACCGTACCCGTAGAACGAGGAGACGAAGGTCGACGGGCCGTGCCCGTGCGAGAGAACGATGACCGGCAGATCACTGCCGGCGGCCGGAGCCGTCACGCGGACCGCCAGCGGAACCGGGCGCCCTGGAACATCGATCAGGACGGGGTGGTACGAGTGCACGGGCTCAGGATCCGTCACCGGGAATCCGGCAGCGTATGTCGACGGGTCTTTCGCGGAGTGGGTCATGCCTCCAGCGTGACCCAGATCGGACGAACTCTGAATGCTTGACGGTGCGGATTTCCTTCGCGATAGTTCAGGACGTGAGGGTCGATCAGTTGTCGGAGGTGTTCGATCTCCTTGAGGTACGCGGCCAGGTCTCCGGCGCGTTCGCGGTACGGGGACGCTGGGTCACGCGGTCGGTGATCGCGAGCCCGCTGAAGCTGACCGTGATGGTGCGTGGCCGGTGCCGGCTGTCGGCCGACGGGCTGGACGCCCCGATCGAGATGGAGGCCGGTGACGTCGCGGTCCTGACCGGCCGCTCGTGGCTGCGTGCCGAGGGCGGGACCGGCGACGGCCCGCCCGAGGAGTTCGCGCCGGAGCCGGGTGACTATGCCCTGCGCGTCGGCGGCGCGGACTTCGCCGTCGACGACGTCATCCTCGGCGGCCACGTCGAGCTGAACCAGGCCGGCGCGGCGCTGCTGGCGCAGACGCTGCCACCCGTCGCGCTCGTTCGCTCCCGCGACGCCGCCGCGCCCGCCCTGCGGGCGTGCGTCGACCGCCTGGTCGAGGAGGTGACGGCCGAGCGGATGGGCGCCGCCTTTGCCGTACGCCAGCACGCCCAGCTGCTGATCCTGGAGGTGCTTCGGGCGTACCTGGGCCAGGCCGAACTGCCGCCGGGGTGGCTGCGGGCGCTGACCGACGACCGGCTGCGTCCCGCGCTGACCCTCATGCACCGCGAACCGGGCCGGCCCTGGGGGTTGGTGGAACTGGCCCGTGCGGCGGCGATGTCGCGGACGTCGTTCGCCGTGCGGTTCCGCTCTGTCGCCGGTGTCCCCCCTCTGACCTACCTCAACTCCTGGCGGATGTTGCTGGCCCGGCGGGCGCTGCGCGACGACGACGTCCGGATCGGGGAACTAGCCGCGCAGCTGGGTTACACCTCCGAGAGCGCCTTCAGCACCGCCTTCAAACGAGAGGTGGGCGAGGCGCCCCTGCGCTACCGATACCGGCTCCGGCAAGCGTCCCCCGGCGGCCGCTGATTCCTCCCTGGCCGAACGGCTGATCTTCATCGCGCCTGGCCGGCCGGGACGTCGCCGTAGGACTCCAGCAGGGTGCTCAACGCCGCGCCGACCTGCTCGCGTTCGTCGGGGTCCAGGGCCTGGAGCAGCCGGGCCTCGTTGGCGATGTGCAGGGGCAGTACGCGGTCGATGACCTCCAGGCCGTGGTCGGTGAGACGGATGCGGACCGAGCGGCGGTCGTTCTCGTCGCGGGTGCGGACGACCAGGCCCTTGTCGTGCATCTTGTCCACGCGCAGGGTGATGGCGCCGGTGGTGACCAGCGAGGTCTTGAGAAACGTGCCCGCGGTCAGCTCGTAGGGCGCGCCGGACCTGCGCAGCGTGGACAACACGTCGAACTCGCCCGGATCCAGGCCCTCCCCGGCCAGGAAGTCCTTGATCTCCTTGTCCCACATGCGGGAGATCCGCATGATCCGCCCGACCACGCCGATCGGCCAGGGGTCGATGTCGGGCCGCTCGCGCCGCCACTGCTCCAGCACCGCGGACACGGAGTCTGCCATGGGTTCCTCCCGGAATTAGATGAGCGCTCATTAGGTTGACACTCACATAACCGCTGATTATGTTAGCGCTCATCTTATCAGAGATGACTCAATGAACGGTGGCTCATATGCCTTTCACCTCTGCCCGCGACACCCGCGTCCACTACGAGGTCGACGGCCAAGGCCCCGGCCTGGTGCTGGTCCACGGCGTCGGCGGCGATGCCGAGAAGGTCTTCGGCAACGTGTTCGGTCGCTTCACCTCGTCAAGGACGGTGGTGCGGCCCAACTTCAGCGGCAGCGGCCAGACCTCCGACGACGACGCCGAACTGACTGTCGACCTGATCGCCGACCAGGTCAGCACGGCCGCCCAGGCCGCCGTGGACGGCCCCGTCGACCTGCTCGGCTTCTCACTCGGCGCCGTCGCCGCCGCCGCGGTCGCCGCGACCCGGCCGGATCTGGTGCGCCGCCTCGTCCTGGTCGGCGGCTGGGCACACTCCACCGGCCCGCGCGACCAGTACTACTTCCGGACCGCGGCCAAGCTCCTCGCGGCCGACCGCGAGCTGTTCAAGCGTTTCTCCGCGCTGACCGGCTTCAGCGCCGCCGCGCTCGACCGCTTCGGCCACGACGGGCTCGCCTACTCCCTGGCCGACGCCTGGCCCCCGCCCGGCATCGGCCGGCAGCTCGACCTCGGCGGCCGCGTGGACATCCGGCCGCTGCTGCCCCTGATCACCGCGCCCACCCTGGTCGTCGGGTTCGCCGAAGACGCCATGGTCCCGATCGACGGCTCCAGGCAGCTGAGCGCCGCGATCACGGACAGCCGGCTGGTGGAGGTCGAGGGGCAGGGCCACATGGACTGGTTCGCCGACCCCAGCGGCCTGATCAAGCTGACCGCCGACTTCATCCACGACCCCGCCTGATCGGAGAGTCACGGCGGCCCGAGCGCGCACTTCTGCTGTTCGCGCCCGGCGCCCCTCGCGAGGACTGCTTCGAGGGCGTCACCGAGCTCGCCGGCCTCAGCGACGAGGAACGGGCGGAGTTCTTCGTCCGTTCCTCGACAGCTTCTTCGTCTAGAAGGGGGCCACGGGACCCGAGGCTAGCCCGTGCCCCTCGGGGCGGCGGACCCACTGCCGGCCGCGTACTCGGAGAAGATCTCACCGAGTACGCGTCGCGCGCCCGCGGCCTCCTCCTCGTCGTCGTCGCCCACCGCGTAGGCCAGGGTGGCGAGCGTCTTCCACAGGGCCCAGCCACGCCCGCGCGCCCATGTCGCCTCACCGACCCGCAGCCGCTCCCGGAACGCCTGCCGGCCCTCTGCGGTCAGCAAGGTCCATGCGATGGCCAGGTCACAGGCAGGATCGCCGACGCCGCAGGTGCCGAAGTCGATGACCGCCGCCAGTTGCCCGTCGTCGAGCAGCAGATTTCCTTCGGCGACGTCACCATGGAACCAGCTCTCCACACCGTCCCAGCGTGCGTCGAGGGCGCTCTTCCAGATCTCGCGCGCCAGGCCGGCATCGACGTGGCCGTGCAGCTCCGCGAGCGCGTTCTGGACCATCCCGTCGAACGTGCGCAGCGTGCCGCCGCGAAACCAGTTGTGCTTGCCTGGACGGGGACCGTCAGCGGGGTCGATGCTCTGCAAGGCCGTCAGGAACCCGGCCAGGTCGACCGCGAAGCGCACGGGATCGGCGATACGGTCCGCGCCGGCCGGCTCGCCGCCGAGCCATCGGTAGATCGACCACGCGTATGGGTAGCCCGCTCCGGGTTCGCCCTTGGCCAGGGGCACGGGGATCGGCAGCGGGAGCCGGGAGGCGAATGCCGGGAGCCACCGGTGTTCCTTGTCGACCGCCAGCGCGTACTCGGCCGCGCTGGGCAGGCGCACCAGCATCCCGGCGCCGAGGTGGAAGGTTCGGTTGTCCCAGCCGCCGTTGGCGACAGGTGCGACCGGGAGACGGGACCATTGAGGGAATTGTTGTTCGACGAGACGGCGCACCTGCTCCACGGTGATGGTGAGGCGCTGGGGCACGGGACCGAGATCCGGCGTGTCGGTGGACATCGACATGCAGAGTACCGAGCCATGGAACAGGTCCCGAAACCGGAGGCCAGGTGGGGGCGGGCGGCGGGTCAGCTTCTGGCGAGTACCTCGCGGCGGACGTACTGGAGGAACGTGGGGTTGTCGACCGTGGTGACGACACTGAGCGTGGTGCGGACGTAGCGGTCGTCGTCCAGCAGGGCCAGCATGCTCGCGGCCAGATCCGTCCGGGAGGTGAACCTGGCGTCGGCGTGGCCCTCGATGAGGGTGTAGTCGGTCACCGACGGCAGCTGGTAGAGCCCGCTCGGACGCAGTATCGTCCAGTCGAGATCGCTGGCGCGGACGAGCGCCTCCATCCGGCGCATGTCGTCGTACAGCGTCTTGGCCATCACCCGCGTCAAGTAGGGCAGCACGATTCGGTTGAGCAGGAACCCGCCCTCCGAGTACGGCCGCGGGTCGACCCCACTTGAGCTCACCACGGCGAGCCGGCGCACCTCATGCCGTTGCATCGCGGCGACAATATTGGCCATACCGCGCGAATAGGTAGTGATCGGTCCCTTCGTCGCGGGCACCCCGAGCGCCGACAGCACCGCATCCTGCTCCGCTACGGCGGCGTCGACGGCCATGGGAATGTGCACGTCGGCGCCGATGACGTCGAGCCGTTCGTGGTGCAGGGGAAACGAGTCCGGCTGCCGGGTGATCGCGGTGACATGGTGTCCGGCGGCGAGTGCCTGCCCGGTGAGGAGACGGCCGGTGGGGCCGTTGGCGCCGAAGACCGCGATACGCATGACCAGGGTCCCTTCCGTGGGCGTCAGTCTTTGAGCCGGCGGATCCGGTTCGTCTCGCGGACGATCGCCCAGGCGTCGGCCACCGGCCCCAGATGCCCCAGCTTGTCGGGGTTGATCACGGCGCGAATGGTCTGGATCTGCCCGTCCAGGATGTCGAGCGTCAGGGTGTTGACGATCTTACGGTCCCGGTCGCGGAAGATCGCGCCTGGCTGGCCGTTCATCTCATGGGGCTCCACGACGCCGCCGATCCGGTGGAACGGTGCGACGAACCCGGCCAGCATGCGGGCCACGTGGTCGGCGCCGAAGATTCCGTCGCCCCACAGCGGGGCCTTGCCGCCGCTGTCGCCCACCATCTGCACGTCGGCGGCCAGCAGCTCGCGCAGCCCGTCGACGTCACCTTCGCGGAAGGCGTCGAAGAAGCGACCGGCGAGTTCCTCCCGCTCCCGCCGATCAGCCTCGAAGCGGGCATGCCCGGCGTCCATGTGGCGTCGCGCTCGTACGGCGAGCTGGCGGCAGGCCGCCTCAGAGCGCCCGACCGCAGCGGCGACCTCACCGAAGCGGAACCCGAACACCTCCCGCAGCACGAAGACCGCCCGTTCGAGCGGGCTGAGCCGCTCCAGCAGCAGCAGGGCGGCCATCGAGACCGTGTCGGCGAGCTCCGCCGACCGTTCCGGATCCTCGTACGGGTCGGCCAGCAGCGGCTCGGGGAACCACTGCCCGGCATATTCCTCCCGCCGCATGCGTGCCGAGCGCAGCACGTCGATCGCGATGCGAGACACCATGGCCGACAGGAACGACTTGGCCGACACGGGCCGGGTCGGGCAGGCTTCGTAGCGTAGCCAGGTCTCCTGGACCGCGTCCTCGGCCTCGCTCACGCTGCCCAGGATCCGGTAGGCGATGGAGAACAGCAGCGGCCGCAGCTGTTCGAACTCCTCGGTCCGGGTCATCCCAGCTCCTCCTTGAAGCCCTGCCGCCAGGAGGGATAGCGCAGTCGCCAGCCGAGTTCGCGTTTGGCTTTGGCGTTGGAGAAGCCGCGTCCCTGGGTCATCATCGTCACCGCCGTCTTCCCTGCCAGCGGCCGGGCCAGCCACACGGGGATCCGCATCGGAGGCTTGGCACCGGCGCACGCGGCCAGGTGGGCCAGCCACTCACGAGCCGGGGCCGGTTCGTCGTCGACGATGTTGAACACGCCCTTCGCCCGCTGCTCCACGGCCAGGACGGTGGCGGCGGCCGCGTCGTCGAGATGCACCCACGAGCTGTGGCCCGCGCCGTCGCCGACGACCGGGTACTGCCGCTTGCGCACCAGCTCGACCTGGTCATCGGTGGCGCCAGGCCCGTAGAGCGCGCCGTACCGCAACACCGCGCCACCGGCCTTGATCACCGCTTCTTCCAGATGACGGATCGCCTGCGCGCCCTCACCGGTACTGGTCGGGTCAAGTGGGTCCTCTTCGGTCTTGACCCACCCACCCTGACGGATGCCGTTCCAGGCGGCGTAGCTCTGCGCGACGACGTGGCACCCACCGCTCGCCTCAGCGGCGGCGAGCAGATGATCGGTCCCTTCGGTACGCAGCCGGTTGGTCGTGGCGAACCAGCGGTCGAAATGCTTGATATCCGGCTTGCCGGCAATCGCGGTCATCTGGTGCACGACGACCTCTGGCCGCGCCAGGGCCACCACCTGGCCGATCGAGGCCGCATCCAGCCCGTCCATCACGACCGCCTCGGCGCCCAGCCGCTCCAGCAGGCCCAGCCTGGCGGTCCTCGTCGTCGTCGCCGTCACCTCATGCCCCCTGGCCACCAGCTGCGGCACCAGCCGCCGCCCCAGCACCCCGGCTCCACCGGCCACGAACACCCGCACAACGACCCCTCCCTTCCCAGCTCCGAAACCTGTTCTCCGCCTGGAGACGAGACAGCTCGCCCGTTCTGTGACATCCCCCGTCCGACGGCGCCACAGCCCGTCCTGTCACATGCCGGGCGAAAGCCAAGGAGCCACTCCTGATTCTCGCCATGTCACAGAACGGCCCGCTGTCTCGTCCCGGGAAAGGCGTGCCCGGCCCTTGGAGCGCGGGCTGCGGCTTCTGCGGCGACACGCACGTCGAAGACCTCGCGCAGGCCGGGGAGAGCCCGGTGCGCGCCTGGCGGGAGTCGCATCCCATGGCAGAAAGAAGAAGATCATGAGCAAGGTTTGGTTCGTCACCGGATCGTCGCGCGGTTTCGGCCGCAGCTTCGTCGAGGCCGCCCTGAGCCGCGGCGACCGGGTGGCAGCCACCGCCCGCAACCTTCGAAGCCTCGATGACCTGGTCACCGCCTACGGCGACCTGGTGCTCACGCTGGAGATGGACGTGAAGGACACGGCAGCCGTCCGCGAGAGCGTGACGCGGGCCAAGGAGCATTTCGGCCGCCTGGATGTGATCGTCAACAACGCCGGCTACGCCCTGTTCGGCGCGGTCGAGGAGCTGACCGAGCAAGACGTGCGCGGCCTGCTGGAGACCAACCTGTTCGGCCCACTGCGGGTCGTCCAGGCCGTGCTGCCTCACCTGCGCGAGCAGGGCTCCGGGCACATCATTCAGATCTCCTCCACCGCCGGCGTGGCCGCCTTCCCCCTCGGCGGCGGATACTGCGCGTCCAAGTGGGCTCTGGAAGGCCTGAGCGAGAGCCTCGCCCAGGAAGTCGCCGGCTTCGACATCAAGGTGACCATCGTGGAGCCCGGCAGTTACGCCACCGGCGCGCCCACCATCGCGGTCAAGTCCTCACCCAACCCGCACTATCAGGCTGCCCGCCAGGCCCAGGCCGCGTACGGCAAGGCGCTCGACTTCGGCGACCCGGCCGCCGCCGGCCAGGCCATGCTCAAGGTCGCCGACCACCCCGACCCGCCCCTGCGGGTGTTCTTCGGCAAGCAGAACCTCCCGATGATCCAGCAGGTCTACGCCGACCGGCTCAAGAACTGGGCCGACTGGCTCGACCTCTCGGCGCAGGCCCACGCGGCCCCGTCCGCCTGATCTGTCAGCGGGCGGGCTGGCGGAGGCCCACGCCCTGATGAACGCCGAGCGGTCCGCGGCTGCGCGCCGGGACCTGGACAAGCACTTCTGTGGAAGGGAGTCGTCATGCGAGAGGGTGGCCGCCGCGCCCTGGTGGTCGGGCTCGGGATCGCGGGAATCGCGACCGCGCTCCGGCTACGGCAGGTCGGCTGGGAGCCGGTGCTGATCGAGCGGGCGCCTGCGCGCCGCTCGGAAGGGTACTTCGTCATGTTGTTCGGCACCGGCGTGGCCTCCGCCCGCCGTCTGGGTGTGCTGGAGGCCATCGGGGACCGCAGCAGCCCTTTGCTCAAGGCGTACGAGGTGAATCGGGCGGGACGCCGAACGCCGGGCATGAACCCGTCGACGCTGCCGGGCAGACCCCTGCAACTGCTGCGCGGCGACGTCGAGCAGGGGCTGTTCTCCGCGTTGCCGGGCGACGTGGAGATCCGTTATTCCACCGTGCCCACCCGCATCACCCAGGACGACACGGCCGCCGAGGTCACGTTGCACGACACCGCCTCAGGCGCCGTCGTCACCGAGCGCTTCGACCTGGTGGTCGGCGCCGACGGCCTGCGCTCCACCGTACGGAGCCTGGCCTTCGGCCCGCAGGAGTACCTGCACCCGCTCAACTACATGATCGCCGTCACCCTGCTCGACAGGCCGATCGAGGGCTTCACGATGCACGAGGGCCTGATCCTGGCTGAGCCCGGACGCTCGGCATGGACCTTCCCCTACGACGACCACCCGCCGAGCCTGCTGTTCTCCTACCGCACCCGCGACATCGACGCCGAGTTCGCCCGCCCGCCGATCGAGTCGCTCCGCGCCGCCTTCGGTCCCGAGGCCACCGGACGTCTCCTGGAGACCTTGTTCACCCGGTTCGAGCAGGCTCCGGACTTCCTGTTCGACTCCGTACACCAGGTCAGGATGCCCCGCTGGCACCGCGGCCGCGTCGCCCTGGTCGGCGACGCCGCCTGGTGTGTGACCTTGTACGCGGGCATGGGCGCCTCCAGCGCCATGGCCGGGGGCGAACTGCTGGGCACCATGCTGCGGCGGCACCCCGACGACCTGGCCGGCGCGCTGCGGGCGTGGGAGGCCAGGATGCGGCCGTTCATCCAAGAAGAGCAGGACAGTGCGCTGACCATGCGCAGGCTCTTCACGCCCCACGATCGCAAGGAACAGATCCTCCGCGCGGCGATGCTGCGCCTGACGCACACTCCCGTCATCGGCCCGACGATAGGCAAGATCCTGAACGGCACCGACATGAAGAACAAGCAACTCGACGTCGCCGCCGTATGACTCACCCTCATGAACACCACACCGCGGCGGCACAGCTGCCGTCGCGGGAACCCCCAGCCGGGCCCGCGTCAAGTTCAAGCGTCCCCGGATCGTTGAGGACGGCGAGTGGGGCCGTCCACGGCGCGGGAAACCTCGTCCAGCCTGGCCATCGCCTCCTCCGGGAGGTCGAGCTCGAACGCCGCCAGGTTCTCCCGGAGCTGTTCCACCGTACGAGGCCCGAGCAGGATCGAGGTCACCCCCGGCTGCCGCGCCACCCACGCCAGCGCCACCTTCGAGGGCGCGACGCCGAGTTCGGCCGCCACCTTGACGAGTTCTTCGGCGATGTCCAGGTTGCGGTCGTTGAGCAGTGACTGGGCCCAGCGGCCGGCGCCGGGCATCGAGTGGCCGAGCAGCCTGCCCATCCGGCTGTCCGGGTCGGGCGTCTCGCCGTGCCGGTAGCGGCCGGTCAGTACGCCGCCGCCGAGCGTCCCGTACGCGATCGTGCCCATCCCGTGCCGCTCGCAGACCGGCAGGGTCTCCGCTTCGATCATGCGCTGGATCAGTGAGTACGGTGGCTGCAGACTCACGAACGGGGTTCCGCCGACACGGGCGGCAGCCCACTGAGCCTCGACGATCTGGGCGGCGGTGAAGTTGGAACAGCCGAGGTAACGGACCTTTCCGGCCCGGACGAATCCGTCGAGCGTGACCATGGTTTCCTCGATCGGCGTCGCGGGATCCCACTGGTGGCACTGGTAGAGGTCGATGTAGTCGGTGCCGAGCCGGCGCAGGCTGGCGTCGAGGGCCCTGGTGAGGTGGCGCCGTGACAGGCCCCGCCCTTCGGCGCCCACCGGCATGGCTCCCTTGGTAGCCACGACGACCTGCTCGCGCCTGCCCCGCACGGCCCGGCCGACGATCTCTTCGGTCTCGCCCTGGTGGTACAGGTCGGCCGTGTCGATGACGTTGCCGCCCGCTTCGAGAAACGCGTCGATGACCCGTGCGGCCTCGGCCTCGTCGGTGGCGGCCAGGCCGTGCTCGGTGCCGAAGTTCATGGTGCCCAGACAGGCGCGGGAGATGCGCAGGCCGGAGCGGCCGAGGTTCAGGTAGTCCATGGGGCCCCCGATGTGGTCAGCGGTCGTGGGTTGTGAACCTGACAAGCGATCCTCAGGCATCCGTACGGCGAAAGTCGATGCAACAGACTCCACGATTGCTTGACACAGAGACCACGGCCTCGCCGTCGCCCGTACGGTATAGAAAGGCGGCTTTGGCGATATGTCAGACTCTGCCGAGCGGGGACTGAACGGCGAAAGAGGCCATGGTGTACACCTGCCAGAGCGACCTGACATTCGGTGCCGTGACGGTGAAGCGCAAGAGTTTCGCGCCGCTGCGCCTGTTGCGACCTGCGCAGCATCCTGACGCGGACGACTACGCCGACCACTACCAGCTCATTGTGCCGCTGGTGGGTTCGGCGCAGCTCATTTCGGCTGACAATCGTGCGATACCGAGGGTCGGTGACGTGCTGCTGCACAACATGGCCCGGGTCGTGGCCGCGTGCTTTCATCCGCCAGAAGGCAGTGACGTGGTCGACACGGTCATGGTCGCGTTCCCGCGCCCCCTGATCTCCCTACCCGTTGAGCACCTCGACTCCGTACTGGGCACCACCATTCCGGCCGATCAGGGAATCGCCGCCCTGCTCTCGAAATTCGTCCTCGACCTGGCCTCAGGTCACGACTCCTACCACCCGTCCGATGGGCCGCGGCTGGGCATGGTGTTGACGGATCTCATCGCCGCGACGCTCCTCCACACCGCCGAGACCGACCCGGTCATCGTGCCCTCCAACCGAGACGCGCTCGTTCTACGCATCAAGGCCTTCATCCAGGAACATCTGCGCGACCCCCACTTGAGCCCGCGCATGCTGGCGATCGAACATCACATCTCGACCAGTTACCTGCACCGGATCTTTCAGGAGCAGAACGCCACGGTCAGCTCGTACATCAGGTCGTTGCGGCTCGAACGAGCACGCCGTGACCTGGCCGACCCCGCACTGCGAGCGGTGCCCATCCACAGCATCGCCGCCAAATGGTGCTTCTCCGCGTCGTCCGCCTTCAGCCACGCCTTCCGGCGAGCGTACGGACTGTCACCCAAGGACTTCCGCCAGGAAGCAGCCCACCACGCCCCGCGCTGACCTGATACCCGGATCACGTACGCCCGATGCCCGTACGCCCGACTCACGCACGGTCGCGCGCGACGACCGATCGTCGTCCCCTGCGACGATCCGCCGCGTCCTGGTGTTGTGGGCGCTGACCGCCGCGCTCTCGGCGACCGGCAACAACGCCGTGGCCACCTACTTCGTCCAGCTCGGCGAGCACGCCGGACTGCCCGCCGCCCTCACCGGCAACCTGCTGTCACTGAGCACGGCCCTGGCCATCGCGGTACGGCTGGCGGCCGGAGCACTCACCGACCTGGCCCCCCGCCACAATCCCACGGTCATCACGGCCATGATGGCGGGCACCCTCGGCCTGGTCCTGATCTCGACCGGCTCCCTGGTGCTGTTCGTGGCCGGTGCCGTACTGAGCTTCTCGGCGGGCTGGGGCTGGACCGGCCTGCTGCTGGCGACCACCCTGCGCCTGGTGCCCGATCGGACCGAGAACGCCGGTCACACCGTCCAGGTGGGGATCTACAGCGGCGCCACCGTCGCGCCGTTCGCGTTCGGCGCGCTGTCCAGCACGCTCGGCTTCACCGGCACCGCGCTGATCGCCGCCGCACCTGGCGGTCACGGCTGATGGAGGACGCGGCGCAGTGCGGTGGTCGCGGCGGCGAATGCGGTGTCGTCGAGGAGCGTGCCGCCCCACTCGAGCAAGGGCCGCCGCGCCTCCTGGATGCGGGTGGCCATCTCGCGCCCGTGGGAGGTCAGGGTGAGCTCGACGTGGCGGCGGTCGTGCGCGGACGGATGGCGGTGGACGAGTCCGGCACTGTGGAGGCGGTCCACGAGCCGGCTGGGGTTTCCGGTCTCGGCGATGAGGCGGGCGCCGAGCTCTCCGAGGGTGAGGGGCTCGTCGTCGGCGAGGATGAGGGTCGCCTCGGCCTGAACCACCGTGATGCCTCCGAACGCAGCCTGCACCTGCTGCGCGACTACGACATCGTCCCCATCGACTACCGCCACCAGGACGCCGCCGAGGTCGTACGCGCCCGGCATCCCGAAGGCGTCCGGATCGTCTACGACCACCTCGGCGGCGCCGCCCTGCGCGCCAGCCACCGCCTTCTGGCCCCTGGCGGCGTACTGGTCAGCTACGCCTTCATGGGCCGGCCCGGACACGTGCTGGCCGACACCGTCCGGGGTGCGCTGCACAACCGCGTGCTGAACCTCGTGCCGGGCAGACGTACCGCCATCTGTTCGCCGCCCCGGGAGATCGCCACGGATCCGCCGCGTCACCAGGCGCTGCTGACCGGCCTGTTCGAGCTGGCGCTCACGCAGCTCATCCGGCCGCGGATCGGCGTGTGCCTTCCGCTCGCCCGCGCCGCCGACGCCATCGGCTGCTCGAACGGCGGGAAGTCCACGGAAAGATCATCCTCACCATGCTCTGAAGCTGGTGCCGAGGTCGTCCCCTGAATCCTCACGAAAGGTCGAGGACGAGACCGGATGCGGCGACGCCGATCTCACCGTCGTATCCGGCCCCGGCGGCGGCCCGCGCGGCTGCGGTGTCCGTGCCTGGCTGCAGGTGCGTCAGCACCAGGCGCCGGGCCTCGGCCTCCCGGGCTTGCCGGCCCGCCTGACGGGCGCTCGTCAGGTAGGGCCGGGTACCCTCCGGGACCCGGTTCACGTAGGTGGCCTCGGCCAGGAGCAGGTCGGCGCCACGCGCCAGTTCCACCCTGTCGGGGCTCGGGCCGCTGTCGCTTGTGTACGCGAGCACCCGTCCGCCCGCTGTCAGGCGTAGGCCGGCGTTGGGGACCGAGTGCGGCAGCGCACGGGTCTGTGCGTGAAACGGGCCGAGGTCGAAGCCGTGGCCGGCGGTGAACTCGTGCAGGACGTACGCGTCGGTCAGCACCCCCGGGCGGTCCAGCGCGAGCACCGCGTCGAGGGCGCCGGGCAGCGAGTACACCGGCAGGGGCGGGGGCGGGTCATCACGCATGGTGCGCGCCCGCAACAGCGCGTTCAGGTCGGCGCAGTGGTCGGGATGTCCGTGGCTGACGAACACCGCATCGATCTGATCGGCGCCGACCCGTTCCAGCAGCCGCGGCACCGTCGCGTGGCCAAGGTCGACGAGCAGCCTGAACCCGTCGTGCTCCACGAGGTGACCACTGCAGGCCTCCCCCGCCGCCGGCCACGCACCGCATCCGCCAAGGATCGTCAGCAGCATCCGGCCTCCTCGTCAGGTCTTTCCCAATAGCTGTTGGGTAAATATAATCCCAAGGTGTCTTCGGAAAACAGGGACGACCTTGTTCCCCTTCGCGCCCTGGCCAACCCGCTGCGCATCCGCATCGTGTCGCTGCTCACCGGCGCGGCGATGTCGGCCACCGAGGTCGCCGACGAACTCGGCATCGCGCACGCCTCGGCCAGCTACCACCTGCGCCAGCTGGCCAGAGCGGGTTTCCTCCAGCAGACGGGCGAGCGGCCGCGGGCGGGCAAGGGCCGCCCGCAACTGCGCTACCGCTACGACCCGTCCAGCGGCGAACGACTCGACCGGTCCGAGGGACGGCAACTCCTCCACCAGGCGATGAGCACCGACCTGGCCAGGCGTCTGGCCGAGACCGATCGCCGGCGCACGTCCATGGACGCCGAGGTATGGCTGGCCAGGCCCGTCTGGGAGGAGATCGTCGGCCTGATCGACCAGGCCGTGGCGCTCCTGCACGACAAGGCCGGACCGCCGCACGACGGCGTCAAGGTCAGCATGACCGCGCTCCTGCTCGAACTGCGTGACGAACCGTGATCGGCCGTCTGCCGGAACTGCGTGACAAACGATGATCGGCCGCCTGCTCGTCTGCGCGGCCGGTGCGTTCCTGACGATCGGACTGCTCATCCCGGCGGTTCCGCGATACCTCACCGGCCCGCTGGGCGAGCAGGCGGGCATGGTGGGCGTCTCACTGGCCGTCACCGCGGCGGCCGGGGTGCTCGCCCGGCCGCTGGCCGGACGGGTGGCCGACAGGGCCGGACGCCGCACGGCCCTGTGTGCGGGCGCGCTGCTGTTGTCCGGTACGTCCCTCGCGCTGCTCGCCGTCGGGCAGTTACCGCTCTTCCTCGTCCTGCGCGGCGTCGCCGGAGTCGGTGAGGCGCTGGCCTACGTCGGCCTCGCCACTCTGGCCAGCGACCACCGGCGGCCCGGCGCGGCGATCAACCACTTCTCCGTCGTCGTCAACGCCGGCCTGCTCACGGGGCCGGTCATCGCAGAGACGCTGTACGCCGCGTCCGGGTTCGCCGCCGTCTGGATCACGGCCGCCGCCGTGGCCCTGGGGTCGGCGGCGCTCGGCCTCACCCTGCCGAAGAGCGCGGGCCCGGACGCGGGGAGCGCCGGCCCGGATCCGGGAACCGGGCGGGCCCGGCTGTTCCACACGTCCGCTCTACGCCCCGGCTTCGGCTACCTGGCCTCCGTGTGGGGCTACACCGCCATCAGCGCCTTCCTGCCGCTGCACCTCGCCGCGCTCGGCGGCGGCTCGGGCGGCCTCCACTTCCTGGTCTACGGCGGCGTCCTCGTCGCCGTCCGGCTGGCCGGACATCGCCGGCTCGCCACGGCCGCCCCGGCGCGCCTGGCCACCGCCTCCCTCCTGCTGACCGGGACGGGATCGATCCTGCTCGCCGCCTGGCCCTCGCCGGCCGGGACATGGTGCGCGATCGCGCTGATCGGCGCCGGGCAGGGCCTCGGACTGCCCGCCTTCCTCAGGATGGCGGTGCACGGCCTGCCCGCCGGCGAGCGCGGATCCGCCGTCGCCACCACGACGGCCTTCTTCGACGTCGGGTTCCTCAGCGCAGCCCTGACCCTCGGCGTCCTCGCCGAACGGTTCGGCCTGGCCGGCGGCTTCGCCCTCGCGGGCGCCGTGTCCGCCGCCGGAGCGCTGCTGTTCCTGCCCCTGCGCCACGACCACCACGAAGGAGCCCCCCTTGACCGTTCCCGCCACTGACCTGTCCCGCTACGCCGACGTCGTGTTCGACGTGGCCGTGCCCCTGCCGGCGGACGACCGCGTACTGATCAACGCCGAGATCGAGCACGCCCCGCTCGCCCGCGCCCTGGCCGAGGCCGCCTACGCCAGAGGCGCCCGCTATGTCGACATCTGGTACTTCGACCCGTACGCCAAACGATCCCGCGTCCGGCACGCCGACGCCGCGAGCCTGGCCGAGGTGCCCTCGTGGCTCGACGCCCGCAACGACGAGCTGGGACGGCAGGGCGGCATCATTGTCAACATCCGCGGCGCCGCCGCCCCCGACCTCCTGGCCGGGCTGGATCCGGTACGCGTCGGGCTGGACCGCATGCCGTCGCTGACCTCCCGGCAGCGGCTCCAGCTCGGCAACCTGGTCCGCTGGACGATCGTCCCCTACGCCACCCCCGAGTGGGCCCGTGCCGTCTTCGGAGAACCCGACCAGGCCAGGCTCTGGCGGCACCTGCGCCGCATCCTCCGTCTCGACGAGCCCGATCCGCGCGCGGCGTGGCGGCGGCGCATCGCCGAACTGCTCGATCGCGCTCGACGGCTCACCGAGCTGCGCCTGGACGCCGTACGGTTCGAGGGCCCCGGCACCGACCTGACCGTCGGCCTGCTCCCGGAGGCTCACTGGACCGCCGCCCGCCTGGAGGACGTCAAGGGCCGCCCGTTCCAGGCCAACCTGCCGACCGAGGAGGTGTTCACCACCCCCGACCACCGGCGCGTCGACGGCACGGTCCGCGCCACCCGGCCGCTGTCCCTCGACGGCACCGTCATCCGCGACCTGGAGCTGACCTTCGCCGATGGCGTCGTGACCGAGGTCAGGGCGAGCGCCGGAGCCGAGGTCGTCCGCGCGCACCAGGCCACCGACGCGGGAGCGGCCCGGCTGGGCGAGCTCGCTCTGGTCGACCGTTCCTCGCGGGTGGGCGAAAGCGGCATCACCTACCTGGAGACCCTTCTGGACGAGAACGCCACCTGCCACCTGGCCTGGGGCGCCGGGCTGCCTCCTGGCGTGCCCGCCCACCTGCGTACGGACGATCCCGCGCGGCTGGACGCGGCGGGCGTGAACACCTCGCGCGTGCACGTCGACTTCATGGTCAGCGGCCCGGACGTCACGGTCACCGGCCTGGGCCCCGGCGGGAAGGTGCTGCTCCTGCGCGACGACGCCTGGCAGTTCTGACGCCCTGCCCCAGCCTCGACTCACGCGGGTCGACGCGCCGGCCATGACGCGAGAGTCCCGAATGTGTGGACATGACACGGGTTTGGCCGTAGAAAGACATTTCTGACCAGGCGAGCCTCAGGAAGTGAAGACGGTGCATAACGACAAAGAGACCGACCCGCTGGACCCGACGTACGCCGACGCAACGGCTAAAAGGATTAACCCCCACATTCCTCATCCCGCCCGGATATATGACTATTTACTGGGCGGAAAGGACAATTTCGCCTCCGACCGAAAAGTTGCCGAGACGCTCATCGAGATCTCGCCGGGCACGCGCGAGGGCGTGCGTGCCCATCGTGCCTTCGTGAGCCGGGCCGTACGGTATCTGGCGGCCGAGGCGGGCATCACCCAGTTCCTGGACATCGGCACCGGGATCCCGACCCAGGACCCCACCCACACGATCGCCCAACGGTCCGTACCCGAGGCCCGTGTGGCCTACGTGGACAACGACCCGATCGTTTCGGTGCACGGCCGTGCCCTGCTGACCGGTGACCCGGCGGGTTCGACCGAAATGATCGAGGCGGACCTGCGGCAGCCGGAGAAGATCCTGTCCGATCCCGCGGTCCAGGGCGTGCTCGACTTCACCCGTCCCGTCGCCGTCGTCCTGGCCGGGGTGATGCACTTCATCACCGACGAGGAGAACCCGTACGGGGTGGCCGAGCAGCTCAAGGCCGCGGTGCCGAGCGGCAGCCACCTGCTGTTGTCGCACATCACGCGCGACTTCGCCGGCCACCTGAGCCAGGAGGAGTTCTCCAAGCCGTACGACAACAGCTCCGCTCCCATGGTGCCGCGCACCCATGAGGAGACGCTGCGCTTCTTCGAGGGCTGGGACCTGGTGGACCCGGGCCTCGTCGAGGTGGTGACGTGGCGGCCGGACCCGGCCGAATATCAGGAAGAGATCCCCAGCGGCCACGCCTGGGCCTACGGTGGCCTCGCGGTCAAACCCTGAGCACCGCGCGTCAGCGGCTGCCGCGCTTGTCCACGAACGCGCGGATCGCGTCGGCCGCCTCCGTGGTGACGAAGAGCCG
Organism: Nonomuraea mesophila; assembly: GCF_004352805.1. NCBI lineage: Bacteria > Bacillati > Actinomycetota > Actinomycetes > Streptosporangiales > Streptosporangiaceae > Nonomuraea > Nonomuraea mesophila. The sequence continues at coordinate 19,272 of NZ_SMLD01000038.1, read as the reverse complement.
GTCCAGCGCCGCACGCTCCTCCCGGCGCCCGTGCGGCGCCAGGTCGATGACCCGGCGCGCCTCGGCGACCGCGCGCACCGGGCGCGTGGCGAGCCGTTCGGCGAGGGTGGTGGCGACCTCCAGGGCGCGGCCGGGCGCGCAGACGGTGGTGACGAGGCCGAGGTCCGCCGCAGTAGCAGCGTCCAGTTGCTCACCGAGCAGGACGATCGCCTTCGCCCGGCGGGGACCGACCTGGGCGGTGAGCCGTTGGGTACCACCCCACCCCGGCAGCAGACCGAGGCCGACCTCCGGCAGTCCGAAGCGAGCGTCCTCGGCAGCGACGACCAGGTCGCAGGCGAGCACGCACTCGAAGCCGCCGCCCAGCGCGACACCCTCGACCGCCGCGATCACCGGCACGGGGGAATCGGCGATCTCGTCGCACATCGCGTTCGCCTCGTCCATCAACGTGGCGATCGCGGCGAGGTCTCCCTCGGCGTACGTGCCGATGTCGGCCCCCGCGCTGAACACCGGCGAACCAGTCAGAACGACCGCCCGCACCTCCGCCTCCCGCGACTGCGGCCGCAGGGCCGCCCGCAGGGCCGCCCGGACGCCGCGAACGGTGGGCAGGTTGATGGCGTTGCGCTTGCGCGGCCGGTCGAAGCTCACGACGAGTACGGCGCCGTCACGGCGGATCCGCACCGCGGCCGGGTCGGGGGCGGTCATGACGCGTCCTCCGTCCGGCCGGCGATCCCACGGGCGACGAGGCCCTCGACCTCGTCCTCGGTGAAGCCGGCCTCGCGCAGCACCTCGTCGGTGTGCTGGCCGAGCAGCGGTGCCGGGTCGTAGCGGCGGCCGGTCGCGGCGGACATCCGGATCGGGTTGTCGACCACGTTCACCTGTCCGAGCCGCGGCTGGTCGAGCGTGCGTACGACGTCGTTGTGCACGACCTGCGGATGCGCGAGCACCTGGTCGTAGTCGAGGACGGGGCCGCAGAGGATGCCCGCCGCGCCCAGACGCTCGAGTACGTCGTCGGTGCCGAACCGCTCGAGTTCGGCGTCCATGATCTTCCACAGCGCCGCCCGGTTCTGCTGCTGCAGCTCGGCCGTCGCGAACTCACCGCGCCGGGTCAGGTCCTCGATCGCGAGCGCCGTGCACACGTCGCGCAGGGGTTCGGGCCGGAACAGGCCCACGATCGTCACCCAGCCGTCGGCGGTCTTGAAGGCTCCGACGAAGTTGTCGCGTTCCCAGTGGATCTCGTGGCGGCGCATCATCCATGCGGTCATCTCCTGCATCTGCTGGAACACCACGGTGTCGATCAGCGACACGTCGACCCGCTGCCCCCGGCCCGAGGTCGACCGCTCGATCAGCGCCATCAGGATGCCCTGTACGAGTGCCATGCCGGCGCCGAAGTCGACGAACGGGACAGGGTAGATGCTCGGACGGCCGTCGTCACCGCGGTTGTGCCAGGCGGCTCCGCCGAACGACTGCAGCGCCATGTCCTGGCCGCCGAGGTCGCGCAGCGGGCCGGTGTCGCCGAATCCGGTGCCGTAGGCGTAGATCAGGCGCGGGAAACGTTCGCGCAGGGCCTCCCACCCGAGTCCCATCCGCTCGGCCACGCCGGCGCGGTAGTTGGAGACCAGCACGTCGGCGTCGGCCAGCAGCCGCATCACCACGTCGAGTGCCTCGGGCTGCTTCAGGTCGAGCACGATCGAGCGCTTGTTGCGATTGAGCGCGATGAACGACGCGCTGTCCTCTATGCCGTCGGACTCGGTGTCGATCGACCGGCTGATGTCGCCGGCGCGCGGTCGCTCGATCTTGATCACGTCGGCGCCGAAGTCGGCGAGGATCTGGGTCGCCTGCGGACCGAACTGCACCTGGCTGAGGTCCACGACGCGGACGCCGGCCAGGGGCAGGGATCGTGAGTCGTTCACGGGGTACTCCTCCTGTGGTGGTGGGTGCGGGCCCGCTCAGATCCGGCCGGCCGGGACCACGCCCGTCAGGACCATCAGCGATTCGAGCAGGAAGTAGCTGCCGAAGATCAGCTCGACGTTCGTCGCCGCGTCCTGCCGGCGCACGGTGCCGCGACGGGTGAAGCATCCGCCGGTGAGCATGCCGGCCGGTCGTCCGTCCGTGTCGCCGACCGGCGTCAGGTAGCGGTCGACCACGGCCTGAGCCGTGCGCTCGGCGAAGTCGCGGTAGGGCGCGCCGTCGTCGCCGAGCGCGTGGGCGAGCCGCAGCGCGGCCGCGACGGCCATCGTGGTCGCCGCGGTGTCCCGGTCGGTGTCGGGGATCGCGGGGTCGTCGAAGTCCCAGAAGGCGATCAGGTCCTCCGGGACGTGCGCGATCCACCAGTCGATGGTGCGGCGGGCGGCGTCTCGCCACCGAGGGTCCTTGGGACGTACGACGGCCGCGTGCGCGGCGTACACCATCGCCCAGCCCTGCGCGCGCCCCCACGTGCTCCGGTCGTCGTAGCCCTTGTGGGTATGGGTGCGCAGCACCCGGCCGTCCTCCGGGTCGAGGGTGGAGGACTGGACGACCGAGCCGTCCTCCCGTACGTGGATCTCCAGGACCCGTTCCAAGTGCTGCGTGGCGATCCGGTCGAACGTCTCGTCGCCGGTGTGGTCGGCCGCCCAGAAGAGCAGGGCGGTGGCCTGGAGGGAGTCGATGCTGCTCTCGGCGGCGCCGACGGAGCTCGCCTCTTCCGCGTCCTCGCCGAGCGGGATCAGCCCGAGCCGCTCGTCGTACATGTCCCTGAGCACCCTCGCGGCGCTCAGCGCGAGCGTCTCGGTGCCGGCGTCGTCGACCAGCCGGGTGGCGGCCGCGGCGCCGAAGTAGAACCCGAAGCCCTTGAAGGCGGTGCGGTGTTCCAGCCGGGGCACCATCAGATCCAGCGCCGCCCGGGCGTGCGCGGCGCTGACCCGGTCGGGGTCGAGCGCGTGGGCGAGCCAGAGCTCACCCACGTAGGCGCCGCCGGTCCAGTCGCCGTCGGGGGTGACCGTCCAGTCGCCGGTCTCGCCCGAAGCCCAGTGGGGCAGGCCACGCGACAGCACCGAACGGCTCCGGACGGCGCGCTCCACCATCCGTTCGCGCGCGAGTGCTAGTGATGTGCTCATGGAAGAGTCCTCCCGGGCGGGGGTGGCAGGGAGCCGACGCCTGCGCTAGTTGCGAATTTCTCCGAAATATCAGACGATGTCTGTCATGGTAAACGACCAGCCGACAAAGGCGCGACCGGCCTCCGCGAACGGCGGACGGATGACGGCGCCGGCGCTGCGTCGAGGGCTCGACATCCTCGAACTTTTCCTCGACTCCTCCGAAGGTCTGCGGGTGCCCGAGATCACGGCCCGTCTCGGGCTGCCGCGGGCGAGCGTCCACGAGCTGGTCGGCGCACTGGTCGACCGCGGCTACCTGAAGGCCAACAGCGACCAGCCGAGCACCTACAGCCTCGGGGTGAAGGTGCTCCAGCTCGGCGGCGCCTACGAGCAGGCCCTCGACATGGCCGCGCTCGGCCGTAAGGTCGCCAGGTCGGTCGCCGCGGAGAGCGGGGAGACCGTCCAGGTGGCCGTGCGCGACGGCCGCCTCGCGGTGTACGTCGTCCGCGTCGACAGCCGGCATGCCGTCCGCCTGGTCTCGTCCGTGGGCAGCCGGCTGGCCGCGCACTGCACCGCGGGCGGCAAGATGTTGCTCTCCGCGCTCGACGACGACGAACTCGACGCCCTCTACCCGGACGACGACGCGGTGGAGCCGATGACGCAGCGGAGCATCGACTCCAAGGCCCGGCTGCTCGCCGGGCTGGGCGAGGTCCGCCGGCGCGGCTGGTCCGAGGAGTTCTGCGAGTCCAACGACGACGCGGCGTGCGTCGCGGCTCCGGTCTTCGACGCGCACGGCAACTGTGTCGCGGCCATGAGCATCACCGTGCCGACCATCCGCTGGAACGAAGCCACGCGCGAGCGGAACCTCGATCTGGTCCGCGAGGGCGCCAGGGCACTCTCGCGCGAGCTGGGTGCGAGCGGCAAGCACGTCTGAACGCACGCGCCCGGCCCGATGACGGAGCACGTCTGTCCTCATGCGCCGGGCACGATGACGGAGCGTCCGGTCGCGCCTGCCGTCAGTGCCGCGTAGGCCTCGTTGACCTCGTCGAGGGCGAACCGGCGTCCGACGAGCCTGTCCAGCGGCAGCAAGCCGCGCTGGTGGAGGTCCAGGATCTGGGGGATCTGCACGACGGGGTTCGACGAGCCGTAGAGGCTGCCCACCACGCGCCGCTCCTGTTGCACCAGCGCGTTCACCGGCACCGTGAACCCCGCCCCGACGCGGCCCAAGCCGAGGGCCACCAGGGTGCCCGCCGTGCTGAGGCAGGCGAAGGCCTGCTCCATCGTGGCGGGCGCACCGACGGCGTCGACGGCCCAGCGCGCACCGCCCGGAGCGACCTCGTCGAGGACGGCGGCGAGGTCGTCGGTGGTCGCGTCGACCGTGTGTGTCGCGCCGAGCTCGCGGGCGAGCCGAAGCCGGGCGTCCACGGTGTCGACCACGACGATCGGACCGGCGCCGACCAGGGTCAGCCCCATGACCGTGCTCAGCCCGACCCCGCCGGCGCCGATCACCACGACCGGGTCGGCCGTGGCCGTGGGCATCACGTTGAGTACGGCGCCGACGCCGGTCACGACCGCGCACCCGACGATCGCCGCGACCTCGGCGGAGACGTCCTTGGGGATGACGACGACGGACCGGTCGGAGACCACGCAGCGCTCGGCGAAGCACGAGACGCCCATGAGGTGGTGGACGGTTTCGCCGCCGGCGCTCAGCCGGGTGGTGCCGTCGGGCAGCCCTCCGGTGGCGCCCTGGACGCGGCCGAGCACGCACAGGGCGGGGCGGCCGCCGGTGCAGAACTCGCAGTCGCCGCAGCGCGGTCGCCAGGTCATCACCACCCGGTCACCCGGGGCGACGCGGGTGACTCCAGGACCGACGCCCTCGACGACGCCGACACCCTCGTGGCCGAGGACGGCGGGCAGCCTTCCCTGGAGATCACCGGTCATGTAGTGCAGGTCACTGTGGCACACGCCCGCCGCCTCGACACGGACCTGCACCTCTCCGCGCTGCGGCACGGCCAGGTCGACGTCCTCGACCGTCAGCGGTGAGCCCGCCTCGCGGAGTACGGCTGCTCTCATCGGTCGCTCCCTGCGCGGTCGGTCGTCTGGGCCGTGGAGGTGTCCGGTGCCGCGAAACGTGGCAGTGCCGGTTGGTCGCGTTCACCGAGCGGCGCCATCGGGGGAATGCCGCGCCTGCGCGCGAGCTGGTCGAGCCCGAGCCGTGCCCGGCGTACTCGTTCGCGGGTGGACGCGAGGGTGACCTGGTCGAGCTGGGCTCCGGCCGGGTAGATGTCCGGCGCGTTGCGCAGCCCGAACTTCAGGTAGACCGGGGCCGCGACCCGCACGATGTCGCCGATCTCGCCGTACCGGACGAAGCCGCCGAGGTTGTCCGGCGTTTCGACGTAGAAGTCGATCGTGGCGTCGCTCGCCCCGCGCATCTCGGCCAGCTGGGCCAGCGAGAGATCCGAGGAAACGTTGATCGTGTCGGCTCCGAGGCCGGCCTGCACGGTGAAGGAGACCGGGTTGGCGGGCGCGGCCATCACCGACACCTTGAGCTGCGTCCTGGCCGGCAGCCTGCCGGTCGCGCGCAGCCGGTGGGCCGCCCACAACACTCCCTCGTCCGCGACGAGGAACGAGGCGACGCCGAGGGCGCTGGCCCGCATGATCTCCTCGACGGCGGCTCGGAGCTGGCTGGTCCCGCGGGCGCGCGTCCCGGGAGAGCCGGCCGGGCTGAGGCGCGATGCTCCGACGTCCCAGTTCGCCCCGGGCCGGGCGAACAGGCACAGCTCCACCGAGCGTTCCCGGCACAGCTGCACCATGTCGACGATCTCGCGATCGCTGAGCATCGTCACGCCTGAGCCCTGCGAGATCCGATGGACGGGTACGCCGAGCGACTCCGCCTCCTTCAGGGCGACCTCCGTCGCGGCCGGCCCTTCCACGCTGGGCAGCTCGACCCGCCACGAACCGCCGCCGGGAAACGCGAGAGACGACGCGGGCGGCTCGGGCGGCAGGGCGCCGAGAAGGCCGTTCTCCATGAGTGTCCGGACCGCGGGCGAGCCGGCGACCGTCCCGTCGGCCATGAACCCTCCTGTTTGAAATCTCAGACAATGTCTGGCTGGCTAAACAGCTATCCCACCCGGACAGGAGGTGTCAAGGCAGGGAAACGCGCCAGGTCGGGGGGTTGACCGAACCCGAGGTCGTATGTCAACGTGCTCCAAATATCGGAGGCCGTCTAATATGCCAGATGGATCGGGACGGCTCGGACGAACGGAGAACCGATGCACCCGGAGCAGCAGGTGCCCGTCGAGCCTTCCGCGAACATGGCGCGGCCCAGCCGGCGGATGACGGCGGGCCTCGGCGGCGGCGTCGCGCTGGAGTGGTACGACTGGAACATCTACGGCCTGATGGCCGCCTTCCTCGCACCCCATTTCTTCCCGTCGGAGGACCCGACCACCGCCGTACTGGCCTCGCTGGCCGTCTTCGGAGCCGGCTTCTTCGCCCGGCCGATCGGCGCGGCGCTGCTCGGACCGGTCGCCGATCTGATCAGCCACAAGCGGGTGATGCTGATCTCGGTCGCGGCGATGTCGGCCGCCTCGCTGATCGTGGCCGTGCTGCCCACCTACGAAACGCTGGGCGCCGGTGCCGGTGTGGCGCTCCTGGTGCTGCGCCTGGCCCAGGGCCTGGTCACCGGTGCCGAGGCCGGCGTGGCCAACGCCATCGGCGCGGAGCTCTCCCCTCGCGGTGAGGAGGGCCGCTATCTCGGACTGATCAGCGGGACGTTCATCCAGCTCGGAATCGTCAGCTCAAGCGCGATGGCGTTCGTCGTGAGCGCGATCGTCACGCCCGACGCGATGGCGGACTGGGCCTGGCGGGTGCCGTTCGCGATCGGCGGGGTGGCCGGCATCGCCGTGCTCTACCTGCGCAGGGTGCTGCCCGAGACGCTGGTCACCCGTGCGGTCAGCCGCAGCGACAAGGCCGAGCGGCGGGGCGCGGCCTCGCTGTGGAAGACGCTGTGGCAGGCCCGGCTCGCGCTGGCGGCGGTCGTGGTCGTCATCGGGTCCGTGCAGATCGCCAACTACGCCTGGATCACCGGACTCCCCAACCTGGCCAACTCCACCTATGCCGAGAACAGCACGTGGGTCTTCGCGCTGACCACGATCATGGGGATCGTCTGGATCGTGTCCGGGCCGATCATCGGTGGCCTGGCCGACCGGGCCGGCACCGCCCGCGTGTTCACCGTGATGCGGCTGGCGCTGGTCCCGGCGTTCTTCTTCATGCTGCTCTACCGCGAGCAGAACCTCGCGATGTTCGCCCTGGTCATGGTGATCGGCGGTGTGGTGGTGGGCTTCAACATGTGCCTGTACAACTACGTCGCCGTCACGCTGATGCCGCGCGAGATCCGCACCACCGGCGTGGCGCTCGGTTACGCGCTCGGAGTCTCGCTCTTCGGCGGCACCTCGTCGTACTTGCTGGTCTGGCTGCGCTCCAACGGCAACTTCTGGCAGTTCGCGGCGTACGGAGCGATCGTTGCGCTCGCCAGCGTCGTCCTCTACCACCTGGCCCGCTCCCGCGGGCACGTCCACGTCGGGCGCTGACCGACCCGAGGAGGTCGCATGAGCACCACCCCCGTCGCCGCAACCTACGACGAGCCCGCCGAACTGCGCGCCGACGCCGCCGGCGCGCCGCGGCGCGCCGGCGGACGGGTCGTGCCGCCGGAGGGGCGTTGACCGCCATGGCAGCCCGGCCGACCGGGGAGAACGAGGTGGAGACCGCTCGTGCGCCGGTCGACGACCACGTCGTGCCCTGGACGTCGTATCGCGGGCTCCTTCTCGAACGCCGCGCCGACCACACCACCTACCTGGTCGAGGACCCCTCGCGTGCCGGGTCGCGTACGTGGACCGGCGCCGCCTGGGCCGCGGACGTGCGGTCCGTCGCCGCCCGTCTGCGTGCCTCCGGGGTGCGCCCCGGCGACGACCTCGCGATGGTCGCGACCAACCGCCCCGAGACGCTGCTGGTCGCGTTCGCCGCATGGTGGCTCGGCGCCTGCTTCGTCCCGCTCGACCCGCGCGACGGCCGGGAACGTCACGCGGCCTTGCTCGCCGCCTGCGAGGATCCATGGCTGGTCGCCGACGACGCCGACGGACCCGACGCGCCGGGCCGTCCGCTGTCGGCCGCCGAGGTGCTGCGGCCGGCCGAGGTTCCCGATGACGGGAGTCCGGAGCCCGGACTGGACACACCGGCGCTCCGCCTTCACACCAGCGGCACCAGCGGTACGCCGAAGCCGATCCTGCTCTCGATGCGCGGGCTGTTCGTCAACTGCGACGCGATGCGCACCGCGCTCGGCTGGACACCGGGCACCAGGCTGATCAACGTCCTGCCGATCAGCCACGCCAACGGGCTGGTCATCTGCTCTTTTTTGCCCTGGTTCGCGGGAGGCTCGACGGTGCTGATGGACCGCTTCCGCAGCGACCGCTTCTGGCCGGCCGTCGCGAGATCGGGAGCCAACGCCTGCAGCCTCGTACCGACCGTGCTGGAGTACCTGCTCGCCGATCCGTCGACGCCCGAGCCCGGTCACGGGCTGAGCCACGTGATCTCGGGCAGCGGCCCTCTGCGACCGGAGTCGGCACAGCAGTTCGAGCAGCGCTTCGGCATTCCCGTACGGCAGCTCTACGGCCTGTCCGAGACCACATCGGTGCTGACGATGACGACCCCGCAGCCCGTCGGTGCGCTGACCGGCCGGATGCGCGGCTCGATCGGCACACCCGTGCCGCACGCCGAGGTCCGCGTCGTCGACCCCGAGGGCCGGGAGTGCGCGGACGAGGAGCGCGGCGAGATCGTGGCGCGCGGCGCCATGCTCATGCTCGGCTACGCCGGCAATCCGAAGGCCACCGCCGCGGCGTACGCCCAAGGCTGGTTCCACACCGGTGACCGCGGTTACCGCGTCACCGGGCCCGGCGGGCGACCCTGGTTCTTCCTCGAAGGGCGGCTCGGCGACTCGATCTCCCGCGGCGGCTCGACCGTGCTCCCCCAGGTCGTCGACGACGTGCTCGCCGCTCATCCCTCCGTCACCAGGGCGGCCACGTTCGGCTTCGCCAACCGCTGGTACGGCGAGGAGGTGGCGGCGTTCGTGATCGCCCACGCGCCGGTGACCGAGGACGAGCTCCGGGCCTGGTGCGTCGAGCGGGTCGGTTTCGACGCCAGCCCGAAGGTCGTGATCTTCGGCGAGGAGCTGCCGACGACGTCGGTCGGCAAGATCCAGCGGTCCTCGCTCGCGAACCGGATGGCGCCGGAGCTCGCCCCGCTCTGGGACCGCCGGTTCCGCCGCCGCGACCGGACGAAGCCCGGCAGCCACCTGACTCATGAGACCCCAGGGGGAAAGACATGACCGACCAGACCATCGTGCCGGCCCCGGCGACGTTCGAGGCGGTCGAGGAGTTCGTCGAGACCACGGTCCGCGAGCGTGGCGCCCGGATGGACGCGACGGGAGAGTTCGACAAGGACCTGCTCGACCAGGCGGCCGGCCTCGGACTGGTCCGGCTGATCTTCGACGACGACCTCCGTCTCGACCTCTCCCGCATGCCGCTGGCCCACGAGGTGAACGAGCGGCTCACGGCGGTGTGCGCGCCGCTGGCGATGGAGGTCGGCGTGCTGCGTCTGGTCTCCTACCTGCTGGCGCGCTTCGCACCGGCTCCGGTCCGCGACCGCTGGCTGCCGTCGACCGTGGCCGGCAGGGCGTACGGGTCCTTCGCCCTCTCCGAGCCCGAGGCCGGCACCGACCTGCGCGGCATGACGACCGTGGCCCGCCGCGACGGCGACCACTACGTCCTCGACGGGGGCAAGTGCTGGGTCGGCTTCGCTCCGGTGGCGGACTACGCGATCGTGCTGTGCAAGGCCGAGAGCGGCGCCCGGCTCGCCGAGACCCTGGCCCTGGTCGTGGACATGGCTTCCGAGGGCGCCTCCGGGGAGTGGGGCCCGCGGTTGTCGGGCTACCGCGGTCTGCCGAACGGGATCCTCACGTTCGACGGCGTACGTGTGCCGGTCGGCCACGCCCTCGACGTCGAGGGCTTCGCCGGGATGATGGACGGCCTCAACATGGCGCGGATCGACGCGGCCGGTTACGCCTGCGGCCTGCTCCGCGCCGCCCTCCAGGAGAGCGTCGCGCGGGCCGCGCACCGCGAGGCGTTCGGCGGCAAGATCGGCGACCTCCCCAGCATCCAGACCAAGCTGGGCCGGATGCGGGCCGCCTACCAGGCCGCACGCGAGCTCACGCTCCGAGCGGGCGAGAGCTACATGGCCAGGCCGGGCGGCGACCAGGATCTGATCTCGGTGGCCAAGATGACGGCCGGCGACCTCGCCCGCGACCATACCGACCAGGCCATGCAGATCTTCGGCGCCTCCGGGATGGTGATCGGCAGCCGCGTCGAGCGCCTCCACCGTGACGCCAAGGCGACCCAGATCTTCGACGGCACCAGCGAGATCCACGAGACGATGGTCGGCCGCCGCCTCGTCCGTGCCTACGCACGCGCGCAGGGCGGCGACTTCATGGCCGGCTGGTAAGGGCTCGACCGCTCTCGTTCAAGTCGGGCAGGATTGTTCGCGGCGGGGAGCCATGCGGGTGACCTCGCCGGCAATCGCAGGCATTCACATTGGTATGCCGGCCCGCGGAGCGCCCGGTTCGGCCGGGCGCCGACGGGGACGGCGCATTGAACGTCCGCTTCGCCGTGATCCTGAGGTCAGGAGATCGCGTGACGGCGCGGAGCCTTGTGGAAGTAGGCGTTGGCCTGCGGCAGGAACATCAGCGCCATCGCGGTGAGCACGGCGAGGACGTGCACCACCCGGCTGCCGCCGAACAGCAGATCCAGGCCGTCGAGCGGCCCCAGAGGTGTGCCTGCCAGGAAGTCCTGGATGGGCTCGATCACCATGGACAGCAGCCCGAACACGCCCAGCATGACAGCGATGGTCAGCCGGGCCCAGTTCTCACCGGCACGCAACCGCAGCGTCAGGAAGATCGCGAAAGCGAAGACCGCCAGTCGGAGTCCGACGCCGGAGATCAGCGCTCCCGCGGTCGCCGTGCCGTCGGCCAGCATGCCGCTGACCGCCAGCACGGTCTCGAAAACGCCCGCGGCGACGGCCGTCAGCCAGGCGATGGCCGCGAAGCGCACAACAGGCGCAGGTGAAGAAGTAAGCGTGGTCATGCACACCAGTTTCGTGCGCGCCGCGTCCAAGATCATTGCTGGCCGCCCCCGAGTCCGTGGTAGGGCCCGCACCACCTAACCGCGCACTCACAAGCGGGCGTCGAAGCGCCGGCGAAGCGGCTCGTAGTCGTGTCCGGGGAAGATCTCCGGAAGCACGGTGAGGCAGTGCTCCAAACCCGCGACCCCGCTGTACGGCACCTCGCCCCGCAGGTTGACGTCGGTGAAAAGGTACTGCCACCCGTGGGCGCCCACGGTGAGCAGTGCCGCTTCCAGGTAGCCGGCATAGTCGACGTCCATCTGTCCGAGCCAGTGGTCACCGGCGTCGTAGTACCAGATCGCCGAGTCCATCCCGACGGACAGCGGGCGCGCCTCGGGCACGGAGATCGCGGCGACCGACCCCGACCCGGCGTGCGGCTCGTAGTCGATGGTGTAGAGATCCGCCAGTGCGGCGTACTCCTCGGGTGGCAGCGTCCAGTCGTCGGGGAACCATCCCTTCACCGCCCATTCGGTGAGGTTCTGGAGGCAGAGCTCGCCGCCCCGCGTGCTGTCGGCAGTGAGCCGCCACACGACGTGCAGCTGCCCGGAGGTGAAGTACAGGCCTCGGAAGGCGTCGTCCAGGTGAAGGCCGTGGTTGTCGGCCAGCTTCGCGAACACGACGTCGGCCCCGGCGCCGCCGTGCACGTCCTCGCGCGACTCCTGATGTTCGACGGAGACGAGCGGGCTTGCCACCAGTTGCTCGAGGACTCGGTCGTAGCGTTCCTGGAACGGGGTCAAGCTCATCATCGCCCTCCTCGAATTCAACGTGGCAGCAACCGTATCCCGCGTCACGATCACCTGTTCGCCCTCGACGGCGAAGGCCGGGACTTCGACCGTGTCCGTGTCGAAGTCCCGGCCGGAGTGGCCTGGTGACGCCGGCCGATGCCCGAGACGCGGTGATCAGCTCGGGCGGCGGGTGAGGATCATCTCCTCGTCGAGGACCCAGGTCGCCCCCTTGTCGTGGGACGTCTCCCCCAGCCATCGGGCCGACGAGGGGGAGATCTCGGTGAAGCGCCAACGCAGCCACGGATCGTCCTCGTCGCTGAGCAGGACGATGTCTCCGTCGACCGGCCGCCCGATGAAGCGGCGAACGCGGGCGTTGATCGGCTCGATCCAGGTGGAGCGCCACGCGTCCAGATCCGGATCGTAGAAACGCACCGTGGTGCCCTGGAAGGCCCTGAGGTTCGGTGCCGCCGCCTCGTTGCGGCCAGGCATGATCCAGGTGTCTTGTACGGCCCGGCCGCCGAGGACCCAGCCGAAGTGGAGCTCGCCCTTGGCTCGGGCGGGGCTCCCGTCGAGCGCTGGGCCCGACCATTCGATGTCCCAGGATCCTACGAACTGGCCGAAAAGCATGAGCTTGTCGGCATGAGCACCGGCTGGTCCTGGCACATGCAGAGCTTCGATGAGTCCCCGCTCGGCGGAGAGGTCCGCGTCGTACGTCAAGGGTGTACCTCCTCATAGGCTTGGGAAAGGCTGCGGTCGAGAGCGCGCCAGAGATCGTCGACGTCCTCTAGCCCGACCGACAGGCGCAGCAGCCGGTCGCCGATTCCGCCGCTCCAACGGTCCTCGTCGGCGACGATGCGGTGGGTGAGCGAAGCGGGATGCTGGATGAGCGTGTCGACCCCGCCGAGGCTGACCGCAGGTGTGATCAGTTCGACACTACCGACGACGACATGCGGGTCCGCGGCGACCTCGAAAGACACCAGGCAGCCACCGCCCTCCATCTGCCCGGAAGGGCGATCGGGGTTGAGGGAGGGGTAGCACACCCGGGTCACGGCCGGATGGGCCGCGAGCCGCTGTGCCAGGTCCGCGGCGCTCTCCGCGGCCCTGCGCACTCGTACGGGCAGCGTCGCCAGCCCTCGCAGCAGCATGTATCCCGCGAAAGGATGCAGGATCGCGCCGGTGACGATCCGGATCTGCCGGAGCGCCCGGGCGAATTCCTCACCGCAGGCGACGACCCCGCCCATCACGTCGCCGTGACCGCCGAGGAACTTGGTGGCGCTGTGGAGGACGACGGCGGCGCCGTGCTCGACCGGGCGCTGGAGGACGGGGGTGGCGAACGTGTTGTCCACCAGCAGCGGCACGCCCGTAGCGGCTTCGGCGAGCCGGGCGATGTCATGTTCGGCCAGCGTGGGGTTGGCCGGGGTCTCGGCGATCACCAGTCCGGTGTCGGGCCGGATGGCGTCCGGCAGGGCCTCGGGAGTGGTCCAGGTAACGGTCGTGCCCAGCAGTCCCGAGGTGAGCAGGTGATCGCTCGTGCCGTAGAGGGGCCGGATCGCCACGATGTGCCGGCGCCCCTGGGCCACGCTCGCGAGCAGGCACGCCGTCAGGGCGGCCATTCCGCTGCTGAAGGCCACCGCGGCGGCGCATCCTTCCAGGTCGGCGACAGCCCGCTCGAAGCGGGCCACCGTCGGGTTGCCGACCCGGCCGTAGACAGGACGCCCCTCCGGCAGCTCGCCGGCGGCGAAAGCGTCCAGGCGTGCTGCCTCCGAGCCGGTGTCGTACGCGGGATAGACGGTCGAGAAGTCCAGCGGCGCCGCATGCAGGCCGCGGGCTGCGAGATCTTCTCGCCCGCTGTGCACCGCGCGGGTGTCGAGGGTCTGGCGAGTCATGAGTGCATGATTGAACCTTCGCCGGCCATCGGCAAGAGATCCTGAACTATATTCTCCGCATGGGAGAGAACCCTATTCTGGATTCGATTGATCTTGAGATTCTGCGAATCCTGCAGAACGACGCACGGATCACCAACAGGCAACTGGCGGAAGCGGTCGGCATCGCCCCATCCACGTGTCTCGGGCGCGTCAGCCGGTTACGCTCCGCCGGAGTGATCGAGCGTTACACCCTGCGTGTGAACTCGGCGGCTCTCGGCAGGCCCCTGGAAGCCCTGCTCGCGGTCCGGCTGCAGCCGCACCGCCAGCCGTACGTGGACGCCTTCGTCGAGCACGTGCTCGCCCAGCCGGAGACCCGTACGCTCTACCACCTCACGGGACCCGACGACTACATCATCCACGTGGCCGCTGTCGACGCGGCCGACCTGCAGCGGTTCGTCCTCAACGAGCTGACGTCACGGCTGGAGGTGGCGTTGGTGCACACCAATCTGATCTTCCGCCAATGGCATGGCAAACCCGCGCTGCCGCCAGGTGCCGAGACCGGCACATCCGGGGCCGGGCCAGGCACGACACGCAGAACCCACCGATGACGCATGCTCCCGCCGTCGAAGGGCCTTCGACGGAGGCCGGTCCTCTGAAGGCCGGCCCTCGTTGTTCGAGCGCGCCTGGCTGAGGGCGGAGCGGGGAAGAGAGCGACTGCGGCGCGCCGTCAGCTGGGCTACGGAGGGTCCAGCGGGCCGGAGGCACGCAGTGCGGCGCTCAGCCCGAGGGGTTCCCAAAAAGATCTTCTCCCTGTAGCGCACAGAAGATGCAGAACGGCGGCGCAACGGCGTATTGCGCGCGACTTCCCATGCGCATACCGTAATAACCCTGTCGCTTACCGTATGAATGCTTCTGCTGGACCTGCTGCGTCCCGACATGGAGGCCGTGCTGGCCGAGAACCTTCCGCCCGAGGTCGAGTTGCGCTATGACACCGCGCTGATCGACCTCGCCGACCGCCCCGGCGGCGTGACGGTGACGCTGGAGGACGGCACCGTCCTGGATGCCGATCTGCTCGTGGGCGCCGACGGGATCCATTCGACCGTCCGCCGGCTGGCGTTCGGGCCGGAGGACCGCTGCCTGCGCTACCTGGGCCTGCACACGGCGGCGTTCACCTTCGACGCGCCGGATGTGCACGCCGCCACCGGGGACGCGTTCTGCCTCACCGACTCCGTCGACCGGCAGATGGGCTTCTACGCGCTGCGTGACGGACGGGTCGATGGCCCGCTGGTTCCTGCCCTCCTCACCGACCGACCTGCGCATCCGGCGCCTCATGCTCAGCCTGACCCGGCTGCCCTTCGTCACCGGCTACCTGAACTCCGTCCTCGCAGGCAAGGACACCAAACTCGCCGACGTCATGCGCCGGGCATCCGGCACCGCGGCCGAATCGGCGCTCGCGTAGCGCCCGCTCCCATGTCGTTCGGCCGGCGTGCCGTCAGCCGAGAAAGCGGAGCGTCGCCCCAGCTTGGTGACCTTCAGCAGACGAAAACCTTGGAGAAGCCGTACTTCTTGCTGGAGATGCGGAAGCTCACCGAGTGGGCAGTGCCGCCACTGTTGTGGCCCGCCGGTCGACCGCGCGGAAGAAACCGTCCGGACGCAACAGCCCGTCGTCGACGAGGCGGCCACTGTCCTGACGGGCCCGCTCAGGAAGGATGCGCCTGCGGGGCTGCGTTCGCCGCGAAGTCCTCGTGGCCCATCACCGCGAGGAGCCGGACCTTGCTCTCGGCCTCGCTGCCCGGCCGGGGTGTGAGGACGAGCAGCGCCTGCGCCTGGTCCTCGGTGAACAGCGCCTGGCAGTCGACCTCGATCCGGCCGAGCTGGGGGTGCACGACGGTCTTGTGATCGGCGAAGCGGCGGGCGACCTCGTGCCGCTCCCAGAGGGCACGGAACTCCTCGGACTCGGCGAGCAGCAGCTCGACCAGCTCGCCGGCCCGTGAGCGCGGGCCCTCAGCGCCATGGGCGACGCGCAGGGAGGCGACCAGGCTCCTGGCCTGGTGCTCGTGATCCTCGGGAGGGTAGACCCGGCGGGAGGCCGGGTCGGTGAACCAGCGGTACACGTCGCTGCGCGCCCAGCCGGTGCGCGCGGACGGTTCGCCGAAGATAGCCGTCGCCAGCCGGTTCGCCACGAGCACCTCAGCGAGCGAGGACAGGATGAGCGCGGGGCAGTCCTCCAGCCGGTCCAGGACGCGCAGCAGGGCGGGCGCGACGTGCGTGTCGGCGGGTGTGCGGCGCGGGACGTTGTGGCCGGCGAGGCGGTAGAGGTGGTCGCGTTCGTCGGCGGTCAGGCGCAGCGCGCGGGCCAGCGCGGCGAGCAGCTGCTCCGACGGCTGCGGGCTGCGTTGCTGTTCGAGCCGTACGTAGTAGTCGCAGGACATGCCGGTCAGCGCCGCGACCTCCTCGCGCCGGAGCCCCGGTGCGCGCCGGCGGGGGCCGGGCACCAGGCCGACGTCGGACGGGCGCAACGCCTCGCGGCGGCGGCGCAGGAAGTCGGCGAGGGCGGGACGGTTCATACCCACCATTGTGCGGCGGGGCGAGCGGGCTCATCCAGGGATCGCCGATCCCCCGATCCACGGTGCTCTCCCTGGTCCGGCGGACGGCCCGCAAGGTGGAGGCATGAACATCACCGGCAACACCGTCTTCATCCCCGGCGCGACGTCGGGGATCGGCCTCGCCCTCGCCCTGCGGCTGCAGGCGAAGGGGAACACCGTCGTCGTCGGCGGGCGGCGTACCGACGTGCTGGAGCGGCTGGCCGCCGAGCACGGCCTCGGCACGGTCCGCATCGACGTCGCGGACCCCGTGTCGATCGAGGAAGCGACGGCGCACGTCGTCGCCCGTCACCCCGGCCTCAACGTCCTCGTGGCGATGGCGGGCATCATGCGGTCCGAGGACTGGACCACGCCGGGCTTCCTCGCCGACGCCGAGGCGGTCGTCACCACGAACCTGCTCGGCCCGATCCGGCTGATCGCCGCCCTCACCGAGCACCTGCGGAAGCAGCCCGGAGCGGCGATCATCACGGTCTCGTCCGGCCTGGCCCACGCGCCGTTGCGCATCACTCCCAGCTACAACGCGACCAAGGCCGCGATCCACATGCTGAGCGAGACGTTGCGCCTCCAGCTCGCGCCCGCGGGCGTGCAGGTGATCGAGCTCGTGCCCCCGTCGGTGCGGACCGCGCTCCTGCCGGGCCAGGAGACCTCGGACCTCGCGATGCCGCTCGACGAGTTCGCCGACGAGGTCATGACCCTTCTCGAGGCCCGGCCCGACTCCACCGAGATCCTGGTGGAACGCGTGAAGTTCCTCCGCTTCGGCGCGGAGCGCGGCGACTACGACGAGGTGGTCGCCACGCTCAACGCGTCCGACCCGCACGCACGCTGACCACCACCGACCCGCAGAAAGGACACAAAGGCACCATCCCCAACGAGGAACTCCTAGGCCGCAGCTGAACCGGCCCGAGGGGCGCCTTGATGGTCGGATTGTTCGCACCTATCCGAACAATCCGATACACTCCTCTCATGAGTGTCGATCAGTTCGTGGAGGACGCCGGGCTCTTCTACGCGCGGCTGGGCCTGAGCCGGACGGCCGGGCGGGTCATGGGCCGGCTCCTGACCGCGGAGTCGGGCAGTGCGGACGCGCCCGAGCTGGCCGAAGGGCTGGCCGTGGCCAAGAGCAGCATGAGCATCGCGCTGCGGCAACTGGAGCAGGCCGGGTTGGTCGAGCGCTTCCGGATGCGGGGCGCGCGGCGTGACCGCTACCGGCTGGCCGAGGACGTCTACGCCCGCGCCTTCCGCGCCAAGATGGCCGAGTTCGAGAGCTTCCGAGTGCTGGCCGAGCAGGGGCTGAGGGCGGTGGGCGACGATCCCGCGCGCCGGCGGCGGCTGGAACTGATGCGGGACATGTACGCGTTCCTGATGGACCGTTTCCCCGCGCTGCTGGACGAGTGGGACGAACTGCGGGAGCGACGATGAGACCGTTGCTGATCACCGTCGGGAGTCGCGGGGACGTCCAGCAGTTCCTGGCGCTGGCATGCGGGCTGCTGGCCGCCGGGCACCGGCCGGTCCTGGCCGCGCCCCGCCGGTTCCAGCCGCTCGCGGCCGGGCACGGCGTGGAGTTCGTACCGCTCAACGACGAGATGCTGGCCCTGCAGGGCTCCGTCAAGGGGCAGGGCGTGCGCGCGGCCATCACCGCCGCGCGGTCGGCCCGGCCGATCATGCGCCGCCTCCTGGACGATCAGGCGGCGCTCGCGGCGCGACCGGCGGATGTCGTCGTGTACCACCCCAAGTCGCTCGGCGGCCCCTACGTCGCGGAGAAGCTCGGCGTTCCGGCGTTCGCCGGTCTGCTGATCCCTCTGTACGTGCCGACGTCCGCCTTTCCTTCGCCCCTCTTCCCGGTGCGTCCGCCGGGCCCGCTCAACCGGGCGAGCTGGCGGGTCGCCGCCGCGGTCGAGGCCCCGTACCGGAGCATGATCCGCACGTGGCGGGCGGAGGCGCTCGGCCTGCCGAACGGCTTCGTGCCGATGGCGGAGCTGATCAGGACGGGCAACGTGCTGCACGCCTGGAGCCCGCACCTGCTGCCCGCGCCCGCCGACTGGCCCGCCTCCGCCCGTCCCCTCGGGTTCTGGACGATGCCGGCGGACGACACCTGGACCCCGCCCGAGCGGCTGGCTCGTTTCCTCGACGAGGGCGAGCCGCCCGTCTACGTGGGCTTCGGCAGCTCGACCACCGGTGACCCCGACGGGTTGACCGCCGCCGTGCTGGAAGGCGTCCGGCTGGCCGGTCGCCGGGCCGTGCTGGCCACCGGGTGGGGAGCGCTGCGGCCAGGTGCGGTCGCGGACGACGTCCTGGTGATGGAGGAGGTCCCGCACGACTGGTTGCTGCCGCGGGTCGCCGTCGCCGTGCACCACGGCGGCGTCGGCACGGCCGCGGCGGCCCTGCGTGCGGGGGTGCCTCAGGTGGTACGCCCGTTCGTCGGCGATCAGCCGTTCTGGGCCTCCCGCCTGCACCGCCTCGGCGTCGCCCCGCCCCCGTTGCGGGGCCGTCTCACCGCCGCCCGGCTGGCCGCCGCCATCGAGCAGGCGGCGCACCTGGCGCCGGCCGCCCGCGTGCTGGCCGGACACGTCGGCGCGGAGGACGGAGTCGCCGCAGCCGTGTCCCGGATCGCGGCCTCGTCATGAACCCGCTGGTACGGACGGTCCGAGGACGGCCGTACGCCGGCGTCAGGTGAGGTAGCGCAGCCACAGGTACGGCGCGGTCAGCGTGATGGTCACCACGGTGACGACCAGACCGTACTTGGTGAACTGCCAGAAACTGATCGGGGTGCCGTTGCGGGCGGCGATGC
>NZ_SMLD01000389.1:0-993 GCF_004352805.1 Nonomuraea mesophila | reverse complement strand
CCCCCACCCCCACCAGTGAGTCAGGGAGCTGACATGCCTGCCAGCAGGACCCGTGGCCTGCTCTACGCCCTTGCCGGCGCCGCGATCGGCGCCGCCGCCGCCCGCGCCGCCTACGCCGCGTTCACCCGCAACCGGCCGGCCGAGCTGAGCGGCCGGTGGACGCGGAAGAACCATCGCGGTGAGCCCATCACCCTGCTGGAAGGCCCCGCCTTCGTCGCCGGCGCGGGCGCGGCCGCCGCGTTCACGCCCGGCGTCCCCGGCCGCGTACGCGCCGCCGCGCTGCTCGCCGGAGGCGGCAGTGGCGCGCTCGGTGCCTATGACGACCTCTACGGCACCACGGCCTCCAAGGGCTTCAAAGGGCACCTGAGCGCGCTCGCCCGCGGTGAGGTCACCAGCGGCGCCGTCAAGATTCTCGGCATCGGCGCCACCGGACTCGGCGCGGCCGCCCTCGTCTCCAAGGGTCCTGCCGACACCTTGGTCAACGGCGCGACCATCGCAGGTGCCGCCAACCTCGCCAACCTCTTCGACCTGCGTCCGGGCCGCGCCATCAAGGTCGGCCTGCTCGCCGGGGGGCCGCTGCTCGCGGCCTCGGTCCTGCGCGGCTCGCCGGCCGCCGCTGCGCTGAGCGCCGTCCCGCTCGGGGCCGCGGCCGCGCTGCTGCCCGACGACCTCGGCGAGCGCGCGATGCTCGGCGACGCCGGCGCCAACTCCCTGGGCGCGCTGCTCGGGCTCGCCGCGGTGACCAAGCTCGGCAGACCCGGCCGCTATGTGCTCCTCGGCACTGTCGTGGCCCTGACCGCGGCGGCCGAGAAGATCAGCTTCACCAAGGTCATCGCGGGCAACCCGGTGCTCAACCGCCTCGACATGATGGGCCGCCGTCCCGCCGGTCCCGCGTGATCCGCCTTCTGTCGGTACGACCTGCCAGGATGTCTGCGTAAGCATGATCGTACGCGGGGAGGCGGCGTGCGGGTGGTGACGGCGCGGGGGGTGGCC
>NZ_SMLD01000388.1:0-1011 GCF_004352805.1 Nonomuraea mesophila | reverse complement strand
GGTGGACGGGCTGTCCATGTTGATCATTTTCGCTGAGTGGGAGCGCCTGACCGCCGATCCGGACGTCGAGCTTCCTGCGATCGGCATCACCTTCCGCGATTACGTGCTCCAGGCACAACCCGACGAGGAGTCCCTGGACAAGGCGCTGACGTACTGGCGTGAGCGGACGGCGGACCTCCCCTCGCCGCCGCGTCTCCCGCTCACGAAGGACCCCGGAGAGGTGGAGATCCCCCGCTTCCACCGCAGGGAGGCCAGGCTCGACCCGGAGAAGTGGGAGGCGATCAAGGGCCGGGCCAGAAGGTACGGAATCACTCCATCGGTGGTGCTGCTGGCCTGCTACGCCGAGGTGCTCTCGGCCTGGAGCGGGCAGCCGGACCTCACCGTCAACCTCACCCTGTTCGACCGGCGCGACGTCCACCCCGACATCGGCCACGTCGTCGGGGACTTCACCTCCGTGCTCCTCGTCGCACACCGGCCCGCCGCGCACGAAGGCTGGCTGGAGCGCGCCCGCCGCCTCCAGGAGCAGGTCTGGCGCGACCTCGACCACCAGGAGATCTCGGGCGTGCGCGTGCTGCGCGAGCTGGCCCGCGAAAACGATCGCCTGGCCGAGCCCGTCCCCACCGTGTTCACCAGCATGCTCGGCGTCGACGACGCGCTGGCCCGCACGGTCCGATGGCCGGACCACACCCGATCCCAGACCCCCCAGGTCTGGCTCGACCACCAGGTGATCGAGCTGCCGGACGGGCTGCTGCTGAGCTGGGACAGCGTCGACGAACTGTTCCCGGGCGGCCTGGTGGACGAGATGTTCGCCGCCTACACGGAATCGGTGGAACGGCTGGCCGACGAGCCGGAATGGGCGGCGGTCCCGGGTAAGGCGCTGCCACAGGGGCGGCCGGAGCCGAAGCAGGACAAGGCCCGTCCGAAGCGCGGTTTCGAGGCGCCGGTCGGGGTGGTGGAGGAGACGGTGGCGGGGATCTGGGGTGATCTGCTGGGAGTGTCGCGGGTGGGTCG
>NZ_SMLD01000387.1:0-1071 GCF_004352805.1 Nonomuraea mesophila | reverse complement strand
CGTCCTGCTGGACGGCCTCCCGCTGAACCCGGTCGAGTTTGCCGACCGGGTTCAGCGGGAGGCCGTCCAGCAGGACGTAGGCGGTAGGGGACATCGCGGGCGGCAACGTGCGACTCAGGTGGGAGGCCAGTGCGGCGGATTCGGGGGCCTCCCCGGGAGCGGGCACGACGTACGCGACGAGGCGGTGATCGTCCGGCCCCTCGCCCCGGACGATCACCGCCGCCTCGGCGACCCGCGGGTGCTCGCGCAGCCGCGCCTCGATCTCGCCGAGCTCCACCCGGTGGCCGAGCAGCTTGACCTGGCCGTCCGCCCGGCCGAGGAACTCGATCTCGCCGTCGGCCCGGTAGCGGGCCAGGTCGCCGGTCCGGTACATGCGAGCGCCGGGCGGCCCGTACGGGTCGGGGACGAACCGTTCGGCCGTGTGGCCGGGCCTGCCCCGGTAACCGCGCGCCACGCCGGCCCCGCCGACGCACAGTTCGCCCGTGACCCCCACCGGGACGGGACGCAGCCGGGCGTCGAGGATGTAGACCTGGGTGTTGGCGATGGGCCGGCCGATGGTGACCGGCTCGCCCGGCTCGCCTGCGGTGCTCCAGATGGTCGTCTCCGTGGGGCCGTACACGTTGACCACCCGCTCGAAGCGGGTGCGCAGCTCGGCGGCGAGGCGGGGCGGCAGCGCCTCGCCGCCCGCGAGCGCGGTCGTCCCCGAGAGCCCGCCGGGCAGCAGCAGCCGCCAGACCGACGGCGTGGCCTGCACGTGCGTGACGCCCTCCTCCGCGGCCAGCCGGGCGAGCGCCTCCGGCCCGCGTACGGCGCCGCGCGGGGCGACGACCACCCGGCCGCCGGTGATCAGCGGCAGGTAGAGCTCCAGGGCGCTGATGTCGAACGCGGGCGAGGTGAGGGCCAGCCAGGTGTCGCCCGGCCCGGCGCCGAGCCGGTCGCGCATCGCGAGCAGCAGGTTGGCCAGGTTGCCGTGCTCGACCTCGACCCCCTTCGGCCGGCCGGTCGAGCCGGAGGTGTAGATCACGTACGCGAGGTCGCCGGCCGAAGGGGGTCGAGGTCGAGCACGGCAAC
>NZ_SMLD01000386.1:0-1117 GCF_004352805.1 Nonomuraea mesophila | reverse complement strand
CATCGCCTGGGCCCTTCCTCCACGCCCCGCCACGACCCCCCCAGACCGAACACCCCCTAACCGGCCATCCTCGGACCGGACTTCCACAGACCCCACACCCACCAACCAACCTCCCATCCGAACACCCACGGACGAGACACCCACGAACCAATCCCCCAACCGAACCCCCACAGAACAAGAACCCACGAACCAAATCCGGGACCGAACGCCTACGGACCACACACTTGCGGGCCGGTCGTCCACGGGGTCGACGCCACCTGGGCGGCGGCTCGGTGGGAGCCACCCGCCCGCCGAAGGAGCGGCCGCTGTCGAGGCGGGGGCGTCCGGCGGTGGGCGGTCCGTCCGGGCGGAGCTGGTCGCGGGGTTCGCCGTCATCGTCAGGAACCCGCCGCTGCGCAAGGCGACGGCCGGGTCGATGATCTCGTGTGCCGGGCTGGCCATGCTGGTCGTGGCGGCGCCCGTGCTGGGCGTCCGGCTCACCGGCGAAAGTGGCCACGGCGCGCTGCTGCTGGCCGTCATGGCCGCGTGCGGGCTGGCGGCGAACGCGCTCCTCGCCACGCGTACCCCAGCACGGACAGAGCGCCGGGCGCGGGCCGGCCATGTACCGGCGCGGGCGGGGAACCGGGCGCGAGCCGGCCGTGACGCCGCACGGTGGTGGGACCGGGTGCTGGCTGGGGGGACGGCGGTGCTCGGGGTCGGGATGGTGCTGGCGGCCTTGTCGGAGACGTTCTGGGTCGCCGTGGTCGCCGCCGCCGTGGCGGGCGCGGGTGAGGGTCCGCAGCTCACCGCGCTGTTCTCCGTACGCCACCGCGAGGCGCCCGCGCGCTTGCGGAGCCAGGTGTTCACCACGGCCGCCAGTCTGAAGATCACCTCGTACGCGTTCGGGTCCGCGCTGGCGGGCCCGCTGGCGGCGTACACGCCTGGTGCGGCTTTGCTGGCAGGAGCGGCGCTGCAGGCAGTGGCCGTGGCGGTGCTTTTCCCGAGGCGGCGGCCGGGAGGCGGTGAGCCCGATGCGGCGGCCGAAGACGGTGACCCGGAGGCGGTGACCCGGAAACCATGACCCGGGACCCGGGACCCGGGAGCGGGGAGCCGGAACCCGGGAGCCGGGGCCCGGAGG
>NZ_SMLD01000385.1:0-1127 GCF_004352805.1 Nonomuraea mesophila | reverse complement strand
CCGCCGCCGAGGTGCGCTCGTTCACGATGCGCGGTTTCCTGCTGCGCATGTACGACGCCGTGGCCAGGGCCGAGCAGGACGTCATGCTCGGGCTGGCCAGGCGCCAGATGCTGACGAGGCTGGCCGGGGAGGCCCTCGGCGGCCTCGGCGCCGCCCTCGTCTACGTCGCCCTCGGCGTCCTGCTGGCCGTGGCCGCGATCCCGCTGGCCGTCGCCGGCACCGCGGTGCTCGCCATCCGATCGGGCCAGACCTCGCTGGGCAACCTCATGTACGCCACCAACCAGCTCTACGAGGAGGGCCTCTACTTCACCGACTTCCTGGAGTTCTGCGAGCAGGCGGAAGGCCGGGTGTCCGGTGAGCGCGGCGCCCCGATGCCGCGGTCGTTCGAGCGCATCGTGGCCGACAAGGTGAGCTTCACCTACCCCGGCGCGGACGCACCGGCCCTGCGCGAGGTGTCCGTGGAGATCAAACACGGCGAGATCGTCGCCTTCGTCGGCGAGAACGGCTCCGGCAAGACCACCCTCGCCAAGATCCTGTCCGGCCTGTACGAACCCGACACCGGCACCATCCTGTGGGACGACACCGACCTGCGCCAGGTCGACCCCGACCTGCTGCGCACCCGCACCGCCGTCATCGCCCAGGACCACACCCGCTGGCCCCTGACCGCCCGCTACAACATCACCATGGGCACCGGCAAAGGCGAACCCGCCCTGCACGAAGCCGCCGCCGTCGCCGGCGCCGACGACGTCATCGCCCGCCTCCCCCACGGCTACCGCACCCTGCTCGACCGCCGCTTCAAGGACGGCTGCGAACTGTCCGGCGGCCAATGGCAGCGCATCGCCGTCGCCCGCGGCTTCCACCGCGACGCCGACCTGCTCATCTGCGACGAACCCACCGCCGCCCTCGACGCCCGCGCCGAACACGCCCTGTTCGAACGCATCCGCACCCACGCCGACGGCCGCACCGTCCTGCTCATCACCCACCGCCTGGCCAGCGTCCGCTACGCCGACCGCATCTACGTCCTCGACCGCGGCCTCGTCACCGAACACGGCGACCACGACACCCTCATGGCACTCAACGGCCTCTACGCCGACCTCTACACCCTCCAGGCCTCCGCCTACCGCTGA
>NZ_SMLD01000384.1:0-1134 GCF_004352805.1 Nonomuraea mesophila | reverse complement strand
GTTTCGCCAGGCTGGCGGGGTGGGACCATGCCTTGCCCCGACGGTGTCGGGCCGTTACCTGTCGTTCGCGGAGCGGGAAGAGATCGCGTTATGTCGTGCCCAGAAGCTCGGCGTGCGCGAGATCGCGCGGCGCCTGGGGCGCTCGCCATCGACGATCTCCCGCGAGATCCGGCGCAACGCCTCGACGCGGACGTATGACGTGGACTATCGAGCAACGGTCGCGCAATGGCACGCCGAGCGCCGAGCTCGTCGGCCGAAGATCGCCAAACTGGCGGCTAACCAGCAGCTGCGCGAGTATGTGCAGCAGCGGCTGGCGGGACAGGTCCGCCACCCGGACGGCACGCTGGTGGCGGGGCCGCAGACTGCGCCCTGGAAGGGACGGAACAAGCCCCACCGTCAGGACCGCCGCTGGACGACATCGTGGAGCCCAGAACAGATCTCTCAGCGGCTGAAGGTCGATTTCCCCGAGGACGACACCATGCGGATCTCACACGAGGCGATCTACCAGGCCCTGTTCATCCAGGGGCGTGGAGCGCTCAAGCGGGAGCTGGTCGCGTGCCTGCGCACCGGGCGTGCGCTGCGGGGTGCCGCGGGCCCGCGCCAGGAAGAAGGCCGGCGGCCACGTGACCCCCGAGGTGCTGATCAGCGAGCGGCCCGCCGAGGCCGAGGACCGTGCGGTTCCGGGCCACTGGGAGGGTGACCTCATCATCGGCACCGGCAGGTCGGCGATCGGCACCCTGGTGGAGCGCACGACGCGGTTCACCCTGCTGTTGCACCTGCCCCGGATGGAGGGCTTCGGCACGCAGGAACGCGTGAAGAACGGCCCGGCGCTGGCCGGTCGTGGCGCCGAAGCCGTGCGGGACGCGATCACCAAAGAGATCATCGGGTTGCCCGAGCAGCTACGTCGCTCGCTGACGTGGGACCGGGGAACGGAGCTGGCGCAGCATGCCCAACTGCGTATCGACACCGGCTTGCTGGTCTATTTCGCCGACCCTCATAGCCCTTGGCAGCGTGGCACCAACGAGAACACCAACGGCCTGCTGCGGCAGTACTTTCCCAAGGGCACTGACCTGTCACGCTGGGATGCCGAGGAGTTGGCGGCTGTTGCGTTCGCGCTCAACACCAGGCCCCGAA
>NZ_SMLD01000383.1:0-1135 GCF_004352805.1 Nonomuraea mesophila | reverse complement strand
GTCGCCGGATTGAGTGAGTCGAACGTCAGCGTCGCCATGGCGTCACCATAAACCGCCCCCCACCCCCTGACCACATCCCCAGGACCCCACGGAGCGCGCCAGACCACGCCGTGGGCGGGCCGGGAGTCACCCCTTACAGCGCCGTGGGCGGGGGGACCGGTTGTCACCCCTTACAGGGCCTGCGGAGCGCGCCGTGGCAGCGTGCGTAAGACCGCGCCGTGGGCAGGGGGACCGTGGTTACCCCTTACAGGGCCTGCGGAGCGCGCCGTGGCGGCGGGTCACCACTGAAGGGTCAGAGGGCGTTTCCTGGAGGGCCATCAGCCGCAGTGCGGCGGGTGGCAGACCACGGCGGTGCCGTAAAAGATCAAAAGAGCGTCGGATCTAAAAGAGCGTCGGATTCTCGGGCTCGATACCGCGGAGAGAGTCGTAGTCGAGGGTGACGCAGTCGATGCCGCGGTCGGAGGCGAGGACGCGGGCCTGGGGTTTGATCTCCTGCGCGGCGAAGATGCCGCGCACGGGCGACAACAAGGGGTCGCGGTTGAGCAGTTCGAGGTAGCGGGTGAGTTGTTCGACGCCGTCGATCTCGCCCCGGCGTTTGATCTCGACCGCGACCGTCGCTCCGAGCCCGTCGCGGCACAGGATGTCGACGGGCCCGATAGCCGTCATGTATTCGCGCCGGATCAGGGAGTAGCCGTCGCCGAGCGTGGTGATGTGCTCGGCGAGCAGCTCCTGCAGGTGGGCTTCCACGCCGTCCTTGATCAGCCCGGGGTCGACGCCCAGTTCGTGGCTGGAGTCGTGGAGGATTTCCTCCATGGTGAGGACGAGCTTCTCGCCGGTCTTGCCGTGGGTGACCGTCCAGGTCTCGCCGTCCTCTTTGAGCTTGCACGGCGGGTTCATCCAGTTGAGCGGCTTGAACGCGCGGTCGTCGGCGTGGATGCTCACGCTTCCGTCCGCCTTGATCAGCACGAGTCTCGGCGCCATCGGCAGGTGGGCCGTGAGCCGTCCGACATAATCCACGCTGCACCGCGCGATGACCAACCGCATGACGCCCCACCTTAGCGGCTCTGGAAAACTGGTCGCATGGCGTTCGAACGGGTGGGTGTGGCCGTGCTCGGCACGACGGCGGGTGCCGGGG
>NZ_SMLD01000382.1:0-1225 GCF_004352805.1 Nonomuraea mesophila | reverse complement strand
TGGAGCTGGCCCGGTTTGGTGGACACCTGATCTCTGGGGAACCCTGGTTCCCGGAAGAAGGAGTCTGCAGTGTCGAACAACTATCCGCCGGAGTTTCGCCGGCAGATGGTGGAGCTGGTGCGCGCGGGACGGACGCCGGAGGAACTGGCCAAGGAGTTCCAGCCCTCCGCGCAGTCGATCCGTACCTGGGTGCGCCAGGCCGATCTCGATGACGGCCGCCGCCAAGACGGGCTGACCAGTGCCGAGAAGGACGAGCTGGCCCGGCTGCGGCGGGAGAACAAGATTCTCCGCGAGGAGAAGGAGATCTTGCGTAAGGCCGCGGCTTTCTTCGCGCGGGAGACGGATCTGCCGAGATGAAGTTCCGGCTGATCCATGCGGAGAAGGGCCACCACGAGGTCTCCCTGCTGGCCCGGGTGCTGGGTGTGTCGCGCCAGGGCTACTACGCCTGGGCGGCCCGCCAACGGCGCGGCCCATCGGCTCGAGCCCGCCGCGACGCCGAGCTGACCGAGCGGATCCGTCACCATCACCAGGCCTCGGACGAAATCTATGGTGCGCCGCGTATCCATGCCGACCTGCGCGAGCTCGACGGGGTTCGTGTGGGCCGCAAGCGGGTGGCCCGGCTCATGCGCCGGGCTGGGCTGGCCGGGGTGAGCAGGCGTAAGGGCTGCCGGACGACGATCGCGGACGGACGCGCTGCGGCCGCGTCCGACTTGGTCAAACGCCAGTTCAGCGCGGCCGAGCCGAACCGCGTCTGGACCGCCGGCATCACGTACGTGCCGACCTGGCAGGGCTTCGTCTACCTGGCGGTGGTGCTGGATGTGTTCTCCCGCCGGATCGTCGGCTGGGCGATGGCCGAGCACATGCGCGCCGAGCTGGTGACCGACGCCTTGGCGATGGCGCTGCACCAGCGTCGCCCCGAGGCTGGTGTGATTCACCACAGCGACAAGGGCAGCCAATACACGTCTGTCGCCTTCGGCCAGCGCTGTGAGCAGGCCGGCGTTCGACCGTCGACGGGCCGGACCGGGACGTGCTTTGACAATGCGATCACCGAGAGCTTCTTCGCCTCGCTGGAGTGCGAGTTGATCGACCGGCGCACCTTCCACACCAGGTCAGAAGCCGAACGAGCCCTGTTCAGCTACATCGAGGGGTTCTACAACCCGCGCCGCCGTCACTCCGCCAACGGCCAGCTCAGCCCGGCCGAATACGAACGCCGACACGCGCTCAA
>NZ_SMLD01000381.1:0-1234 GCF_004352805.1 Nonomuraea mesophila | reverse complement strand
CGCCCACCCCCGCCACCAGAGCGCCCAGCGCCCCGGCGCGCAGCACACCGCGCCGCGACAGCGCCTCCTTCACCACGTCGCCGAAATAGGCATTGCCGGTGGTGTTGGCCACGTCATGCGCGCACGCGTTGCCGCAGCGGAACTGACAGGTCAGCGCGGATCGGCCACCACTGTGCGGGGTGGAGATCAGCGGAAGCAGCCGACCTCCCGCCTCGGGGTTCGACACAGGTCCTCCATCGAAGTGCGGTCGTACGGCCGGGACGCTACGGCCACCGGCGAAACCCCAGGTGAACGAAGACCTCCGTCTTGATGAACGCTTCCCGGGAGACAATGGTCGCGTGTCACCACGCAAGCTCGACCCGGAAAAGCTCAGATCGGCCCTCGACGGCCAGCTCGTCGCCCTCGACGAACCCCCCTACGACGGGCCCCCTTCCGCCCTGCCCGACGCGCTCGTGGCCGCCGTGCTGGCCGCCTACGAGCGCGGGCTCCGACCCGAACGCGACGCGGCCAGGCAGGCGGTGCGCCACCTGCTCGACCGGCTCGCGAGCGCCGCGCCGGGCAGGACCGTCGAGGTGCGCGTGCCACCGTACGCGGCCGTGCAGGCCATCGACGGGCCCCGTCACACGCGCGGCACCCCGCCCAACGTGGTCGAGATGGACGGCCGCACGTGGATCGAGCTCGCGCTCGGCCGGCTCACCTGGGACGAGGCCCTGGCCGGCGGCGCCGTCCACGCCAGCGGGGCCCGCGCGGACCTGTCGGCGCACCTGCCGCTCTAGACGCCGCCGTTCATCCAGGGGAACTGGCTCTCGAAACAACGGTCGGCGAGCTCGGCCGGCAGGCCGGCGCACTCCTGCGCCACGTTCCACAACCAGAAGGCGACGACCGCGAACAGGACCAGCGACAGGGCGCTCAGCACGATGCCGGCGATGGCGCGGCCCTTGCCGGCGCGTTTGGCGAGGGCCACGCAGCCGAAGACTATCGACAGAAGGGCCGTGATCACACCCGTGAAGCACACGAACACGAGAAATGGGCTCGCCACACCCAGCACCAGCGAGGCGGTGGCCAGACCGCTGCCCGGCTTGGCCTGCTGGTAACCAGGGCCGGGCATGCCGTACGCGGGTTCGGGGCCGGGACCGTAGCCGGGCGGGCCGCCGTACGGGCTGGAGGGCACCGTACCGGGCACGGTCGGCTCGTCGTCACGCGGTCCCCCACCCGGGTTCGCCCCCTGCCGCCC
>NZ_SMLD01000380.1:0-1234 GCF_004352805.1 Nonomuraea mesophila | reverse complement strand
ACCAGGAGGTCGGGGCGTGTGGGGCGTCCGGCGGGCGGCCGGCCGACGCGGCGCACCCCGGGCTCGTCCTCGTCCGCGGGGTGCTCCTCCGGCGGCTCGGGCACCGGCTGCGTCTCGGGGGGCTCCTCGACGGGGTAGACCCGCACGTACGGAGGGATGCGGGTGCCCTGGAAGGTCCCGGCCTCCTCCTCGTCCGGCTCCGGCTCCGTCTCGGGCAGGGGGCCGCCCGCGACGAGCTTGTCGGGACGGTTGACGACGCGGCGCGGCCGGCGGCGCGGCTCCACCCCGGGCTCCACCCCGGGCTCCTCCACGTCGGGCTCAGCGGTCGGCGAACTGTACGGCCGGCGCCCCTTGGGCGGTTCCGGCGGCTCGTCGTCCGGCACGGGGGCGGCGAACGGCGGCATGTCCCAGGGGGAGGCCAGCGGTAAGCCCCTGGCCCGGTCGTCGGTGGGCCCTGGCGGGGAATGGCTGATCCTGGGCTCTTCAGAAGAATGCGGTTCCGACGACCCCTCAGAACGCGGGTCGTCGTCACCCGGCGGTCGCCGTGGCGGTTCGCTGGGGCCGGAGGCCACGCGCCGTACCTCCTCGTCGAACGTGTCGTACGGGTGCTCGTCGATCAGGTCTGGTCGTCCGGATCGGGTCGTGTGCGGGCATGGGAACGGTCGAAACGCCTACCTCCGGGAAACCCTCGCCGTCCCCACAGGATCCAGACCAGCATGACTCAGCCGGAATAGCGAGACCTCTCTAGCGAGATTCCCGGCACCTCGCGCCTGATTTATCCAGAGACAGTGCTTATTGACCGCTTTCTAGCTAGATACAACACACCACCCGCGTAGACCGCGAGCTGCACCAGCGTGCCCAGCAGCGCCTGCCAGGGCACCGGCACGTTCGGCTGGTCGAGGGCCTCCTCCAGGCTGCCCGCCGCCGCGCTCAGCCCGAAGGCCAGCAGGTTGTTCATGA
The DNA here is from genome assembly GCF_004352805.1 of Nonomuraea mesophila. Lineage (NCBI taxonomy): Bacteria > Bacillati > Actinomycetota > Actinomycetes > Streptosporangiales > Streptosporangiaceae > Nonomuraea > Nonomuraea mesophila. The sequence continues at coordinate 274 of NZ_SMLD01000380.1, read as the reverse complement.
CGTGCAGCGCGATCGCCGCCTCCAGGCCCCCCGTCCGCACCGTCAGCCAGCCCATCACCGCCCCGAACACGAACACGTCGACCAGCCCGGCCGGCTGGTACCCGTGCAACGACGCGAACAACGCCGCACCGATGAGGATCGACCAGATCGGATTGCGCACGTGCGCGCCGACCGCCTGGATGAACCAGCCGCGGAAGACGTACTCCTCGGCGGCAGCTTGGAAGGGCACCAGGAGCACGATCACGATCAGCGCCGGCAGGAAGCCCTCCCAGCC
>NZ_SMLD01000037.1:0-64556 GCF_004352805.1 Nonomuraea mesophila | reverse complement strand
GCCCGCCCCCGGAGCGCCGCGCGTGTCCCGGAGGTCCGCCGGCAGCGGCTCGCCCGGGGTCACGCCCGGCAGGCCGCCCACCACCATCACCAGGCAGGCCGCCCCCAGCTCGGCCGCCTCGTCGACGGCCCGCCGGTTGTCGTCGAGCGCGCGGGCGAAGGCCCGGCGGCCCTCGTCGCCCGGCAGCCCGCCGGCCGTGAGGAAGCCGCCCCTGCACAACGACGACACCCGCAGCCCGGCCGCCCTGACCAGCTTCACGCTCTGCGCGAGCCCCTGCCCGGCGACGTCCTCGCGCCACAGCCCGACCGCTTCCAGCCCGTGGCGTACGCATCCGTCCACGGCCTCGGCCACGGTCCAGCGCTGCGTCGTGCGCTGGTTGAGTGACAGGCTCACAGTCCGTTCACCTCCAGCAGCGCCTTCATGCGGCGTACGGCCAGTTCGGGGTCGGCCAGCAGCCTCGCCTGGTCGGCCAGGCGGAACACCTCCGACAGGTGGAGCAGGGAGCGCGCCGACTGGGCGCCGTTCACCATGGCGAACGCGTCCTGGTGACCGTTCAGCCAGGCCAGGAAGACGATGCCGGTCTTGTAGTGGTACGTGGGCGTCTCGAAGATCTTCCTGGACAGCGGGACGGTGGGGGCCAGGAGCTCGTCGTAGGAGGCCAGCAGCCGGTCGCGGGCCGCGTCGTCAGGGGCGGCCCCGGCCGCGTCGAGCGCCCGCAGCGCGGCCGCCGCCGCGGGGGCGATGGCGTCGAAGATGCCGAGCAGCGCGTGGGAGCCGGACCTGATCAGCGACGGGTAGTTGAAGTCGTCGCCGGTGTACAGTTTCACGCCCTCGGGCAGCGCGGCGCGCAGCCCCACCTCGTGCTCCTCGTCCAGCAGTGACACCTTCACGCCGTCGACCAGGGGCGCGTGCGCGTGGACGAGTTCGAGGAACGACGCGGTGGCCTGCTCCACGTCGCGCGAGCCCCAGTAGCCGGCCAGCTGCGGATCGAACATCTCGCCCAGCCAGTGCAGGATCACCGGCCGCTCCACCAGGCCGAACAGCTTGCCGTAGACCTGGTGGTAGTCCTTGGGGCCGGTCGCGGCGCGGGCGAGCTGCCGGGAGGCCATGACGATCACGCCGGCCCCGGCGGACTGCACGGTCTCGATCTGCTCGGCGTACGCGGCCGTGATCGTGCCGAGGTCGGTGGCCTCGGGCGCGTGGTCGGTGCCCGCGCCGCAGGAGACCAGCGTCGCGGGGTCACCGACCGTACGCGCCTCGGCGGCGCTGCGGCGGATGAGCTCCTGGGTGGCCGCCCAGTCCAGGCCCATGTTGCGCTGCGCGGTGTCCATGGCGTCCGCGACACGCAGCCCGTACGACCACAGGTGGTGGCGGAAGCGGAGGGTGGCGTCCCAGTCGACCGCGGCGGGGGAGCCGGGCGTGTTGTCGCCCAGCGGGTCGGCCACCACGTGTGCGGCGGCGTACACGACGCGGCTGGTGGCCGGGGCGTCCGGCACCGGCCAGGTCGTGCGCTCGTTCAGGGTGTACGCCCCGATGCCGGGCAGGTCGATCCTCACAGCTGCGGCACCTCGATCCTGCGGCCCTCGGCGTTGGAACGCAGGCCCAGCTCGGCGAGCTGCACGCCGCGGGCGCCCGAGGCGAAGTCGTTGGGGAAGGGCGCGTCCTCCGACACGTGCCGGACGAACGCCTCCCACTGGACCTTGAACCCGTTGTCGAACTCGGCGTTGTCCGGCACCTCCTGCCAGCCGTCGCGGAAGCGGGCCGTGGCCGGCAGATCGGGGTTCCAGACGGGTTTGGGGGTGGCCGAGCGGTGTTGCGCGCGGCAGGTGCGCAGGCCCGCCACGGCGCTGCCGTGCGTGCCGTCCACCTGGAACTCGACCAGCTCGTCCCGGTTCACCCGGACCGCCCAGGAGGAGTTGATCTGCGCGATGACACCCCCTTCAAGCTCGAAGATCCCGTACGCGGCGTCGTCGGCGGTGGCCTGGTACGTGGCGCCCTGCTCGTCCACGCGGGCGGGGATGTGCGTCACCGCCCTGGCATAGACCGACTCGACCCGGCCGAACAGGTTCTCCATCACGTAGTGCCAGTGCGGGAACATGTCGAGCACGATGCCGCCGCCGTCCTCGGCCCGGTAGTTCCACGACGGCCGCTGCGCCTCCTGCCAGTCGCCTTCGAACACCCAGTAGCCGAACTCGCCGCGCACCGACAGGATGCGGCCGAAGAAGCCGCCGTCGATCAGCCGCTTCAGCTTGAGCAGGCCGGGCAGGAACAGTTTGTCCTGCACGACGCCGTTCTTGACGCCCCTGGCCGCGGCGGCCTCGGCCAGCGAGAGCGCCTCCTGCGTCGATTCGGCGGTCGGCTTCTCCGCGTAGATGTGCTTGCCTGCCTCGATGGCCTTGAGCACGGATTTGACGCGGGCGCTGGTGACCTGGGCATCGAAGTAAATGAGGTTGTCGTCGTCGGCGAGGGCCGCGTCCAGTTCTGTCGTGAAATCCGAAATGTTGTGTTTAGTGGCAATGTCTGCAAGTTTGTCGGCATTACGGCCGACAAGTACGGGCTTGAGCCTGACCTTTCCACCGTCCGAGAGCGTGACACCGCCCTGCTCGTTGATGGCCAGAACGGACCGGACCAAATGCTGGCGATAGCCCATTCGTCCGGTGACGCCGTTCATCACGACGCCTATGGTGCGCACGCTCATGAGGATCCCTTTCAGGGCAACGAATGGAAAGCGCTTTCCCGAACCGTACGGCTGTGCGGCCCGAGGCGTCAAGGGGCGCGGGCCCTCAGCAGGCCCGGACGCCCGGCGGCGGCCCCGTCAGGAGCCGCCCGTGCTCAGCGTTCGGCGCGCGGCTCCAGCCGGGCCAGCGCCTTGGCGATGGGGTGTGCGGTGAGCGAGAGCTGCCACTCGCGCGCCCCGAGTTCGCGCAGCCGCGCGGTCACGCTCTCGTCGGTGATCTCGGCCGGCGGCTCCCAGGTCAGTCTGCGGACGGCGTCGGGCTGCAGCAGGTTCTCCGTCGGCATGTGGAGCTCGTCGGCCAGCGCGGACACCACCGCCCGCGCCGCCGCCAGCCGTTTGGCGGCGGCCGGATCACGGTCGGCCCACCGGTTGGGCGGCGGCGGCCCGTCGCCCGGCGTGCTGGGCTGGGGGAGCTGGCTGTCGGGCAACGTGCGGGCCCTGGCCACCGCGGCGAGCCAGTCGCTCATGTGCCGTCGCGCGCTTCGCCCGGTGAATGCCGAAATTTCGGTCAATGCCTTCTTCGTACGGGGCCCTTCGAGCGCCGCCGTGACGATCGCGGCGTCGGGCAGCACCCTGCCGGGCGCCAGGTCGGCCTCGCGGGCGATGCGATCGCGCATGGTCCACAACTCGCGCACGATGGCCAGCGCGCGTACGTTGCGTACTTTGTGGATGCCCGAGGTGCGGCGCCACGGGTCGGACCGCGGCACCGGCGGCGGGGCGTTGAGCACGGCGGCGAACTCCTCGCGCGCCCACTCCAGCTTCCCGCTCTCCGTCAGCTGCTCGTGGAGCACGTCGCGGAGCTCGACCAGCACCTCCACGTCGAGCGCCGCGTACCGCAGCCAGTCCTCGGGCAACGGCCTGGTGGACCAGTCGGCCGCCGAATGGCCTTTCTCCAGCCGCAGCCCGAGCACGGTCTCGACCATCGTGCCGAGCCCCACGCGCTCGTAGCCGAGCAGGCGCCCGGCCAGCTCGGTGTCGAACATCTCCCGCGGCCTGAACCCCAGCTCCAAGAGGCACGGCAGGTCCTGGGACGCGGCGTGCAACACGATCTCCGCCTCGGCCACGGCCTGGTCGAGTGCGGACAGGTCCGGGCAGCCGACCGGGTCGATCAGCGCGGTGCCGGCGCCGGCCCTGCGCAGTTGCACCAGGTAGGCGCGGTTGCCGTAGCGGTAGCCCGAGGCGCGCTCGGCGTCGACGGCGACGGGGCCGTCCGCCGCGGCGAACCGCTCCACGACCGTGGCCAGCCCGGCCGCGTCCGCGACGACCGGTGGGATGCCTTCGCGGGGTTCGAGCAGCGGCTCGACTGTGCGTTCTTCTGTCATTCGACCTTTTCCGTGGCTACTCCGACCCACAGCCGGAGAGGAAACGCCATCCAGCGTAGCGAGGCGGGGAGACGTGGTGCGTGCCCGGGCGGACCGGCGTCGGAGCGCGCCTCATGTCTGGTCGTCATGTCGGCGGGGCAGGGCGGACACGTCGGGCGGGAGCGGTGGCATTCCCGCCGCCAGGCACATCAGGTCGCACCAGGCGGCGACATGGCCGGAGAGATCCTCCTGCGCCGGGGACCACGAGGCCCGCAGCTCCAGCTCGGTCGTGACCGGGTCGTCGGCCTTGTTGCCGAAGCCCTCGGACACGGCTCGCGTCACCGTGCCGCCGGCGGCGGAGTAGCCGGCCTGGTGCGCGTCGAGCGCCTCGGTCAGCCAGCTCCAGACGACGGGCCCGAGCAGCGGGTCGGAGGTGATCTCCGGCTCCATGTCGGCCCTGACGTAGGCGACCAGGCGGAACGGGCCCTCCCAGCCGCGCTGGCCGTCGGGGTCGTAGAGGAGGATCAACCGGCCCACCGCGAGCTCGTCGTCGTCGCGGTAGACCGAGGCGCCGATGGCGGCGGAATAGGGTGCCAGCCGCTGCGGCGCGGGCAGGTCCTCGAGCTCGATCTCCGGCCGGACCTCGGACAGCCGCAGGCTCTCCGCCGCGCGCGTGAACTCGGCGGGGGGCGGTGGCTGGTCACCGAGTGTCATAGCCGAAGCGTAGGTCGACGACGGGCGGAAGGGGACCACGGGGGTGCTCATCTTTAGTGATCAAGCCGATGCCGTAACAGGCTGGCGAACGGGCCGGGTGGACTCGGCGGAGCCGAGCAGGACCGCGTGGCCGCACTCGGCGCAGGCCCACTCGGGGCACTCGCCCTGCTCGTGCCCGTCGGCGCACGGTGGCTGCTCGAACGGGCGCACACCGGCACAGGACGGGCAACACTCACTGCGGCGCTCTGGGAAACTCCACAACGCGGGCATCGCACGAGTCATCGAAGCGGGGCCTTTCTTCGGGTTGTGGCTCCGACGTTGGCACGAGCCGCTCACATTTCCCCGCAACGCGCTCGGCGTGTCCCGAAAGTGGTCGCTGAATCGATGCCGCGCGGTTGCTTGGCGAACATTTGGCTCAGTCGAGACCGGCTCTCTGGGCGTGCATGGGCTGTGTTCGACCCGAGTGGGACGCCGACGCCGAGCGGACCGGTAAACCTTCATCTGGCTATCTGATCATGATTTGCTAGGTCCAATGGATGTTTTTCCCGACACGGTCGCTTCGTGTCGTGGAATCTCCGTCAACCGGCACAGAACCATCTCCGTACGCCGTCCCACGTCATCCGCCCTCCTGGCGGCCGGACCGGTGCCCCGTCGTGGCACGCTTGTGGGGTGAACCTCGCCGACTCCGCGTTCCTGCGTGCCTGCCGCCGTCAGCCCGTCCCGCACACACCGGTCTGGTACATGCGCCAGGCCGGGCGCTCGCTGCCGGAATACCTCAGGGTCCGCGAGGGCGTGCCCATGCTCACCGCGTGCGCGACGCCCGAGCTGATCGTCGAGATCACCATGCAGCCGGTCCGCCGCTACGGCGTGGACGCCGCCATCTTCTTCAGCGACATCGTCGTCCCCCTCAAGGCCATCGGCATCGACCTCGACATCAAACCGGGCGTCGGCCCGGTCGTGGCCGACCCCATCCGCGACGCCAGGGCCATCGACGCGCTGCGCCCGCTGGAGCCCGGCGACGTCCCCTACATCACCGAGGCCGTCCAGGCGCTCACCGGCGAACTGGGCGGCACGCCGCTCATCGGCTTCGCCGGCGCGCCCTTCACGCTCGGCTCCTACCTGATCGAGGGCGGCCCGTCGAAGAACCACGACAGGACCAAGGCCATGATGTACGGCGAGCCCGAGCTGTGGCACGCCCTCATGGAGCGCCTGTCCGCCATCGTCCTGGAACACCTGCGCGTCCAGATCGCGGCCGGCGCCTCGGCCGTGCAGCTCTTCGACTCCTGGGTGGGGGCGGTGGCGCCGGACGACTACCGCGAGTTCGTCCTGCCGCACACCCGGCGCATCCTCGAAGGCGTCCAGGACGTGCCGCGCATCCACTTCGGCGTGGGCACCGGCGAGCTGCTGGGCGTGCTGGGCGAGGCGGGCGCCGACGTGGTGGGGGTCGACTGGCGGGTGCCGCTCGACGAGGCCGCCCGCCGGGTCGGGCCCGGCAGGGCGCTGCAGGGCAACCTCGACCCGGCCATCCTGCTCGCGCCGTGGGACGTCGTCGAACGCAAGGCCCGCGACGTGCTGCGGCGCGGGCGCGCGGCGGAGGGGCACGTGTTCAACCTCGGGCACGGCGTCCTACCCTCGACCGACCCCGACCAGCTCAAACGCCTCACCGACCTCGTCCACGAAGCCGGCGTCCCCGCCTGACCGGGTTCAGGCGTCCGGGTCGCCGGGTCCCGGGGTTCCGGGCTGCCGGGTTCCTGGCCGCGCGGCCGGATTCGTCTCATGCCCTTATGACGGCTCCCGCATCACCCCGGTTTGACGGCGCAAATCACGGTCCCGCATCTATGGGGGCGGAGGCGGTGTGTTGTCCTCGACCCGGGCGGGTGGGCGGTGTCGTGAGGCGGTAGCGTCGGGAGGCGTGGAAGGGAACAGGGCGCACGTCGTCGTGGTCGGTGGCGGGATCTCCGGTCTGGCCGCCGCGTGGCACCTCCGCCAGGGCGCCGGCGAGCGGGTGAAGGTGACGGTCATCGAGGGTTCGCCGCGCATCGGCGGCAAGTTGTACGCCTCGGAGGTCGCCGGGGTGAGCGTCGACGCGGGGGCGGAGGCCATGCTGGCCCGCAGGCCGGAGGGCGCCGAGCTGGCCAGGGCGGTCGGGCTCGGTGAGGAGCTGGTGTTCCCCGGCACGACGCGCTCGGCCGTCTACACGAGAGGCACGCTGCGTCACCTGCCGAAGGGCCAGGTCATGGGCGTTCCGTCGGACCTGACCGAGCTGGCGAGGTCCGGCATCGTCTCGCCCGGCGGGCTGCTGCGCGTGCCGCTCGACCAGCTCCTGCCGCCCACCCTGGTGCGCACCGACGTGTCGGTGGCCGCCTACATCCGGGCCAGGATGGGCTCCGAGGTGGTGGAGCGGCTGGTGGAGCCGCTGCTCGGAGGCGTGTACGCGGGCCGTTCCGACATGCTGTCGTTGGAGGCCACGATGTCGCGCGTGGCGGCCGTGGCCCGTTCCGAGCGCTCGCTGTTGTCCGCGGCCCGGCAGCTCGTCGAGGACGCGCCGAAGGACGCGGGGCCCGTCTTCACCTCGCTCAAGAACGGCGTCGGCGGCCTGCCCGAGGCGGTCGCAAAGGCGTCGGGCGCCGACGTCAGGACCGGCGTGACCGCCCGCGAGCTGCACAGGACGGAGCACGGCTGGCGGCTCGTGACGGGTCCCGTGCCGAGGCCCGAGACCATCGAGGCGGACGCGGTGATCGTGGCCGTGCCGGGGCCCGCGGCGAGCCGGCTGCTCAAGCACGAGGCGCCCAAGGCGGCGACCGAGCTGGCCAGGATCGACTACGCCAGCATGGTCGTCGTCACGCTCGCCTACCCGGTCGACGCCTTCCCCGAGCCGCCCGCCGTCAGCGGCTACCTCGTGCCGCCCGTGGAGGGCCGGCCGGTCAAGGCGGTCACGTTCAGCTCGGTGAAGTGGCCCCACCTGGCGCAGGACCTGGTGATCCTGCGCTGCTCGATCGGCAGGATCGGCGAGGAGCACCTGCTCCAGCGCGAGGACACCGAGCTGGTGTCGCTGGCCATGGCCGAGATGGGCGAGGTGTTGGGCGTGCGCGGGCTGCCCGTGGACAGCCGGGTGACGCGCTGGGGAGGCGCGCTGCCGCAGTACAACGTAGGCCACCTCGACCGGGTGGCCAGGGTGCGTTCGGCGGTGGCCGTGCAGCCCGGGCTGGCCGTGTGCGGCGCGGCCTACGACGGCATCGGCATCCCGGCGTGCGTCGGCGCCGCGCGTACGGCGGCCTCCCAGATTCTGGACCACCTGTCGCTGCGAGGAGATTGACATCCTCCCGGCCCTGAAGGACCGGGCTTCCAGCCGTCGCCGACCGGCCTTCCTGCTTCACCGCCGGTCGCCCGCCCGGGAAAGGGAACTCTCGTTGAGGTCTTACACCAGCTCCACAGGCGTTTCACCTCTCCGCAAGCCCTGCGGCGAGGGTGCTTCTGATCGTTCGTCCGGTGGCTTGGTCATCACCACCGTCGAATACACTACCGAACCGTGCGATGTCGTGCGGCGTTTTGACGCCGGTTCGCCTGGCGGCGAATCGGCTACCCCTGTCCTGCTCCGCAGGGGTCCGATCCCTCCCCCGCCTGAAGGCGGGGGCTTCCTCGGAGGTATCCGATGAACACCATGACAGAGGGCGCCGCGCGGCTCAAGGCCCGCGATCTCAACCAAGTGATCCGTTACACGATGTGGTCGGTCTTCCAGGCGACCGAGGCGTGCCCGAGCGACCGCGACGGCCTCGCGCGAGAGGTCACCGAGCTGCTCGACCAGGCGGCCGGGAAAGACGTCGTGACCAGGGGGGTCTACGACGTGTCGGGGTTCCGGGCCGACGCCGACTACATGTTCTGGTGGCACGCGCCCACGCCCGAGGACCTCCAGGACGTCTACGCCCGCTTCCGCCGCACCGCGCTGGGCCGGCACAGCAGGCCCGTCTGGTCGGCGATGGCGCTGCACCGGCCGGCCGAGTTCAACAAGTCGCACATCCCGGCCTTCCTCGCAGAGGAGGAGCCGCGGGCCTACGTGAGTGTCTACCCGTTCGTCCGCTCCTACGAGTGGTATCTCCTCGACGACTCCGAGCGGCGGGCGATGCTGGCCGAGCACGGCAGGATGGCGCGCGACTACCCCGACGTGCGGGCCAACACGGTGTCGTGCTTCTCGCTCAACGACTACGAGTGGATGCTGGCGTTCGAGGCCGACGAACTGCACCGGATCGTCGACCTGATGCGCACGTTGCGCGGCGCGCGGGCCCGCAGGCACACCCGGGTCGAGATCCCGTTCTACACCGGGCCCCGCAAGCCGGTGCAGGAGCTCGTCGCCGCCCTTCCCTGAACGCCCTCGCCGGAAAAGATCAAGACCCGAGTCGTCGATCCACCTGTTTTGCCCGGGCCGCCTTGTCACAATCAGGGAAATCCCTAGTTCGTCGGGCGTGCGCGGGGCCGGCACGTCCCACCGGCGGACCCGTACGGGTCCGGGCAGGGAGGCGGGGTGGACAAGTCGGGCAGGTCCGGCCGGCGGCGCGTGGCCGGCCGTCACGCGGCGACGCACGCGCGGAGCGGACACGGGCACAGGGCGATCCGCCGGCGCGGGGTGCGCCACCGGCGCCGCACCCGTGGGCGCGGGCTGCTGGCGGGCGCGATCGCGCTGGCCGGGGCCGCCGCGCTGCTCGGCGTCAACCAGGTCGTCGGCGGCGCGCCGACCGCCACCTCCGCCGAGCGGCCCACCGCCGCGGACGGCCCGCGGACGGCCGCGGAACGGGGGAGCGGCTCGTCGCCGCCCGGCCGGTCCGGCGCGGGGGCGAGCGCGACCGCGGAGGCCGGCGCGCAGGTCAGTTCACGCGAGGTACGCACGCCCGCGCCGCCCAGGACCACCGGCGGCGCCGCCGGCCCCGAAGCGGGAGCCGCGAGCCCGGAGCCTGCCGAGCGGGGGCTGGTGGCGGGCACGGGCGACCCGGGCGACCCGGGTGACGTGGGGGGCGGCGTGGCGGGCGACCCGGCGCCGGGTGGCACCGCAGGTCATCGCGCCGACGGGCCGTCGCGGCACACGGACCGCGAGGCGGCGGAGTTCTTTCGTACGCGCTGGGGGGCGGACGACAAGGCGCAGAAGCGGCTCAAGGACATCCGCACGGTCGGCGGATATCTGCGGATTTATACGGACCTGCCGCAGTCGGCGCAGAACTCCGCCACCGCCCTCACGCTCTGCAAGCGCGGCCTCGCCTACCTGCGCGCCCGGGGGGTGGGCCGTCCCGTGGTGTTCGTGCAGGCGGAGTTCGGGGAGAACGGCAATCCGGTGCTGGCCAACATCCTGGGACCCTCCGACACCAGCTGCCGGATCACCTATCCGGCGCCGGGCTGAGCGGGTCGCCGGCTAGCGACCCGCACCCGCGTCTTGGCGCACCGTTCGCACCGCTGCGTCACCACGCGTCCGATGGTCTCGATCGTCACCCAGCGGTGGCGAAGATGGACACGACGCACACGATTCTCCTACCCCGTGGAGGCGGTCGGCACGCACTGTCGTTATCCGATCACCCCTTGGGTTCAAGGGTAAGGGAGATCGAGTTGATGCAGTAGCGATCATCCGTCGGCGTCGCATAACCCTCGCCGTGGAACACGTGCCCCAGATGGGAGTCGCATCGGGCGCAGCGCACCTCCGTACGCACCATCCCGAGGCTGCGGTCCTCGATGAGCTTCACCGCGTCCGAGTCGGACGGCTCGAAGAAGCTCGGCCAGCCGCAGTGCGACTCGAACTTCGTGTCGGACCTGAAGAGCTCAGCACCGCAGGCGCGGCACGAATAGACCCCTTCGGTCTTGGTGTCGACGTATTCCCCCGTGAACGGGCGCTCGGTCCCGGACTCCCTGAGGACCTGGTATTCCTCTGGTGACAACTGGGCCCGCCACTCGGCCTCGCTCTTGACGACCTTGTCCATGTCTCCAGAGTACGACTTCCGGCAAAAAGAGATCTCCGCCGGGGAAGCATCCATTCTGGTGCGAATTCGCGTCTTTGTCGGCAAGGGGGTGTTCATCGCCTCCTGCCAAGGGGTGAGATCGTCCGGGGATCCCGCCGAGCGGCACAGCCCACGCCCGTGCTGGCGCCGCCGGGGGATCCGACACGGCCGGCCGGGTGGCGCGCCAGCGCCCGGAACGGCGGCGGACGGTCTGGCGGCCCGTCCCGTCGAGCCCTCGGTCCCGCCACCGAGGAGGCTCCGGGACGGGCCCACCCCGCCTTGTCGGAGGAGGGGAGTAGGTTCTGTGGCATGGCATCGCCGTACATAGAACTCGAGGTGGGGGAGCGGACCGTCAAGGTCACCAACCCCGACAAGGTCTATTTTCCTGGGATCGGCGCCACCAAGCGGGAGCTGGTGGAATATTACGTGAGCGTCGGCGAGGGAGCGCTGCGGGCGCTCAAGGACCGGCCGACCAACCTGAAGCGCCACCCCGACGGCGTGCAGACCGACGCGATCTACCAGAAGCGCATGCCGCCCCGGCATCCCGACTGGCTCCAGTCGGTGACGGTGACGTTCCCGAGCGGGCGCACCGCCCAGTCGCTGCGGGTGACCGAGGTGGCCGCCATCGCCTACTGCGCCAACCTCGGCACCATCGACTTCCACCCGTGGCAGGTGCGCGCCGACGACGTCGAGCATCCCGACGAGCTGCGCATCGACCTCGACCCGCAGCCCGGGCTCGAGTTCGACGCGGCGCGCAAGGCGGCCTTCCTCACCCGCGAGGTGCTGACCGACCTGGGGATGGACGGGTTCGTCAAGACGTCGGGCAACCGCGGCGCGCACATCGCCGTGCGCATCGAGCCGCGCTGGGACTTCATCCAGGTGCGCCACGCCGGCATCGCCCTGGCCAGGGCCGTGGAGGAGCGCGATCCCGGCCTGGTGACCACGGCGTGGTGGAAGGAGGAGCGCGGCGAGCGGGTCTTCATCGACTACAACCAGAACGCCAGAGACCGCACAGTGGTCAGCGCCTACTCCATCAGGGCCAAGCCGCACGCGCCGGTCTCGACACCGCTCACCTGGGACGAGCTGGCCGACGCCGACCCGCGCGACTTCGACCTGCGCACGGTGCCGGCCCGCTTCGCCGAGCTGGGCGACGTGCACGCGGCCATCGACGACCGCGCCTACTCCATCGAGCCGCTGCTCGACCTGTTCGCCGAGGACGAGCGCGGCGACATGCCCTACCCGCCCAACTACCCGAAGATGCCGGGCGAGCCGATGCGGGTGCAGCCGAGCCGGGCCAGGTCCGGCAAGGAGGAGGAGTAGACGCGGGCGCGTGGCCCGGGGCGCGGACGGCGTCCACCGCGTGCAGTCGTGCGGGCGCGTGATGACGGGTCAGCGCAGGAGCTGGTGCGGGGCCAGCTCGCGCACCTCGCCCCTCTCCAGGTAGACGACCTTGTCCGACAGCCCGGCCCGCTCGATGTGGTGGCGGAAGTCGTCGAGAGGTGACGAGAAGACGGTGTAGTCGTCGTAGTGCATGGGCACGACGGTGTGCGGGTGGATCAGGTCCACCCAGGCGGCCCCCTGCTCGCCGTCCATGGTGACCAGCAGCGTGCCGAGCAACTTCGTGCCGCCCAGGTGCACGACGGCCAGGTCGATGTCGGGGAAGCGGCGCGGGATCGCGTCGAGGCGTCGGTCGAGCAGGGTGTCGCCGCTGATGTGCATGGTCAGCTCCACGCGCTCGTCCTGGTTGCAGAACTCCAGCATCGTGCCGATCACGGGCGGCAGCAGCGCCTCGGCCGGACCCGGCGCGTGCTTGGCGGGCAGCGCGGTGATCCGCACCGTGCCGCCGGGGCCGTGCACCTCGTGCTGCTGCCATTCCTCCAGCCCCACGCTCGCCCGGAAGCCGCCGCGTCGCAGCCGGCCGGCCGCCGCTCTCGTCGTGACGATCGGCGTCGCCCTGTCCAGTCCCTTGCGCGCCACCCGGTCCCAGTGGTCGCCGTGCATGTGGGACAGCACCACCGCGTCCAGCGGCGGCAGGTCCTCGATCCGGACGGCAGGGTCGGAGAGGCGGCGTGAGACCAGGCCGTAGCCCAGGTAGGCGAACTGTCCCCGGTGCAGGAAGTTGGGATCCGTCAGCAGCGTGAAGCCGTTGTAGCGGATCAGCACGGTCGCGTTGCCGATGAACTGCAGGCTGCCCTTCACGGCGGCTCACCCCTGACCTTTCGTCCCGATGCGGCCTGTTCTTCTGCCACCTGAGGACGGATCCAAACCCTCCGTGTCCGGTCGGTTTCACTTCGATTACATAACTTGACTCCGGATCTAATAGTTCGCAAGGCTCTCTTGTGTATCGGGGGACGTCCAACCGATCTTGGAGCCTTTCCATGGCAAGAGCGCGACGTCTCGTGGCCGGCGCGATGACCGCTATCGCGGTCGCGGGCGCGAGCCTTTCGATGGGCCTCGGCCCCGCCGCCGCCTCGTCCGACGATCTGGTGCCGGTCGAGCTGCCCACCTGCCTGCTCCCGCTGCCGATCCTGTGCGACGAGGCCCCCAGCGAGCCCGCGCCCGAGCCTCGGCCGGGCGATCACGAGCCCGACACCTCCTGGTCGCACGAGCCTGAACCAGCCGGCTCCTGGCCGGGGACGGTGGAATCGGCAGAGCCCTGGCGCCCGGCCGCCGAAGACGAGCACCGCGTGCCGAGGGGGCATCCGGAGACCGGCGGCGGAGCGCTCGCGTCCGGCGAGCCGGTGTGGCCGTTCGCCCTCGGCGGGACGGCGCTGCTCGCCGGAGCCGGGCTCGCCGGGCTCGCGATCCGGCGCCGCAAGGGTGTCACCTAGGGTGGCCGGGCCCGCTGAGGGCCGTGCGCGGGGACAGCGCGCCATCGTGCTGGTGGCGACCGTGGTGTCGCTGGCCGGAGTGCTGTTCATCGGCCTCGGGCTCAGCGGCATCATGATCCCGGAGCCCGCCGCCACCGTACGCCAGGAGCCGCCCGCCCCGGCCGTCGGCGCGCCGCTCACGGACGTGCCGCCGTCCCGGGTGGCCGAGCCCATGCGAGCCGTCCGGCCCACGGCCGTCCACATCCCGTCCATCGGCGTGGCCGCCCCGCTCATCGAGCTCGGCCTCGACGCCGGCGGAGCCATCGAGAACCCGCCGTTCGACCCTCCGAACCAGGCCGGCTGGTACCGCTACGGTCCCGTCCCCGGCCAGCGCGGCGCGGCAGTGATCACCGGGCACCTCGACACCAGGACCGGCCCCGCCGTCTTCGCCAGCCTCAAGGACGTCAAGCGCGGCGACCAGGTGCAGGTGCTGCGCGCCGACCGCTCGGTGGCCGTCTTCGTCGTCGACAGGGTCGAGCACACCCCGAAACGCCGCTTCCCCGCGAAGAAGGTCTACGCCAAGCTCTCCTACCCGGGGTTGCGGCTGGTGACCTGCGGCGGCGCGTTCGACCGGCGGGCGCACAGCTACGAGGACAACACGATCGTGTACGCGCACCTGGCGGCGCCGTACCATCCCGGGAACTGAGCACGGGACGCGGCGGACCCTCGCGTCCATACGCACGAACCACCGGCACCCGGCCTGCCGGGCACCCAGCGCACGAACCACCGGCACCCGGCCTGCCGGGCACCCATGCGCACGCACCATGGACGCCCGGCCGGCGAAAAGGCCGGCGAAAACCGTTCGCCAACGCCCCGTCGGGCTCGTTACGCTCGCTCCGTCCGCACAGCGACGGCTGTGGGCCGTCTCGGCCCAGGAAGTGGAGGGATGAATGCCTGCCATGGCGCCATGCGCGCCTCGCCACGGCATGGGCGGTTCCCGCCTCTGAGGTCAGCTCCTGACCCGCCGGACCGCCTGCCGTACCAGCCGCGTGCCCGCGAGGCTCGCTCGGCGCACCCTTGCTGCTCTTTCAGGATCCGTTCGGCAAGGAGTACCCAGGTTGTCCATCCACCGTTCCATCACCACCACCGAGACGTTCCCGTGCGTACGCTGCGGCCTGACCGTGACCGCGAACGCGCCCGACGGCACCCGCCGCAACCACTGCCCGAGCTGCCTGCACTCGCAGCACGTGCTCGACCACGTGGAAGGCGGCCCGTCGGAGTGCGGGTCGCGGATGATCCCCATCTCCATCGCGGTCCTGCGTACGGGCGAATGGATGCTCATCCACCGCTGCACCCGCTGCGGCGAGCTGACGTCCAACCCCATCTGCGGGGACGACAACCAGCTCATTCTCATGCGCATGGCCGTACGCCCGCTGGCGCAGCCGCCGTTCCCGCTCGAAGCGTTCGGCGACCTCTGATGCCGCGCAGGAAAGCGGAGCGGGTACGCCCGCAACGGCGCAAGGCACACCATCAGGCCCCGGGCGACGCGTTCCGCTGCGTCGGGTGCCGCCTTGACGTGCCGATGATCGCCCCGGGCACCGCGCACCGCAACCACTGCCCGCACTGCCTGACGAGCCTGCACGTCGACCACCGGATCCCCGGAGACAGGCGGGCCGCCTGCCGGGGCCGGATGGCGGCGCTCAGCGTCAGCGTGCGGCAGGACGGTGAGTGGCTGATCATCCATCTCTGCCAGTCCTGCGGTGAGCTGAGCGCCAACCGCGTCGCGGGCGACGACAACGCGCTGGCGCTGCTGCGCATCGCCATCCGCCCGCTGTACGACACCCGCCTGCCGGTCAGCGCTCTGCTGAGCCTCTGACGGGTCGCGATCAGGCCTCCGTACGCCGCCCGTACGGAGAGTACGCCGCCCGTACGGAGGCCTCCGCGTTCTGTCGGCCCGTGAGGTTAGTCTTGCCGCGTGATCAGTGAACACGACCTGGATCTCGGTGACGGCCGCACCCTTCACGTGTACGACACGGGTCCGGCAGCGGCCGGCGACGGGCCGGTCGTTCTCTGGCACCATGGCACGCCCAACCTCGGCTCGCCGCCGGCGCCGCTGTTCCCGGTCTCCGAGCGGCTCGGCATCCGCTGGGTGGCCTACGACCGCCCCGCCTACGGCGGCTCCACGCCGTCGCCCGGCCGCGACCTGGCCTCGGCGGCCGGATACGCCGTGCGGGTGGCCGACGAGCTGGGCGTCGGGAGGTTCGCGGTGATGGGCCATTCCGGGGGCGGCTCGCACGCTGTGGCATGCGCGGCGTTGCTGCCCGATCGGGTCAGGGCCGTGGTCTGCGTGTCAGGGCCGGCCCCTTACACCGCGGACGGTCTCGACTGGTTCTCGGGCATGTCGGCCTCGGGGCAGGCTTCCTTACGCGCCGCCGTCATGGGCCGCGCGGAGAAGGAACGGCACACGGCGGCGGCCGCATACGACCCGGAGATGTTCACCCCGGCGGATCACGACGCGCTGGCCGGGGACTGGGCGTGGTTCGGCAGCGTGGTCGGGCCCGCGGTGGAGGGCGGGCCCGGCGGGCTGATCGACGACGACCTGGCCTACGTCAGCCCGTGGGGTTGCGACCCCGCCCAGGTGAGGGCGCCCGTCCTGATCGTGCATGGGCAGGACGACAGAGTCGTGCCCGGTTCGCACGGCGAGTGGCTGGCCCGCCGCTGTCCCACGGCCGAGCTCTGGCTGCTTCCCGGCGAAGGGCACATTTCCGCCCTGCGCACCGGCGAGGCGGCCCTGCGATGGCTGGCCGCGCATGCCATGTGACCCCGGCCGTGAGGTGCCGCCGCTGACAGGTCCGGGCGAAGCGGCGACGCGAGGTGGGCCGATCACCGCGCCCCTCGATGGCCTG
The DNA here is from genome assembly GCF_004352805.1 of Nonomuraea mesophila. Taxonomy (NCBI): domain Bacteria; kingdom Bacillati; phylum Actinomycetota; class Actinomycetes; order Streptosporangiales; family Streptosporangiaceae; genus Nonomuraea; species Nonomuraea mesophila. Next base: position 48,113 of record NZ_SMLD01000037.1, on the reverse strand, counting down.
GGGCGTTCGCGGCGGTGAGGTGGGTAGAGGCCGGGCATGGAGGTGCTGAGCAGCCGGATCCTGCTGCGGCCGAACGAACTCGACCGCAGCCGCCGCTTCTACGCCGAGACGCTCGGCCTGGCCGTCTACCGCGAGTTCGGCCCGCCCGACCATCCGGGGGTCGTGTTCTTCCTCGGCCAGGGCTTCCTGGAGCTCTCCGGCAGCGCGGGTGACGGCGCGGGCGCGGGGGCGGCGCTCTGGCTGCAGGTGCGCGACGTCGCCGCCGAGCAGGAGCGGCTGCGGCAGGCGGGGGTGGACGTCCTGCGCGAGGCGCGCACGGAGCCGTGGGGGCTCATCGAGGCGTGGATCGCCGACCCCGACGGCCACCGCATCGTGCTGGTGCAGGTGCCGTCCGGCCATCCGCTGCGCCGCGACCCGCGCTGACCGGGCCCGGCGGTCGGGCTCGGTCGTGGGGCTCAGTCGCCGAACTCCAGGTGCAGGGCCTGGGAGAAGTCGGCGACGGCCTCCTCGTGGCGATCCAGCTCCTGGAGGATCTCCCCGCGCACGCGATAGGCCCAGATGTAGCCGGCGTCCAGCTCGATGGCCCGGTCCAGGTCCTTGAGCGCCGCCTCGTCGTCGCCCATCTCGCTCAGCACCGCACCCCGGCTGCCGTAGGCGCGGTCGTTGCCCGGGTCCAGTTCGAGCGCGCGGTTCAGGTCGGCCAGGGCCTCGTCGTACTGGTCGGTCATGCGGTACGCCTCGCCCCTCCTGCTCAGCGCCCGTACGTAGGCGGGGTCGGTCTCCAGCGCCTTCGTGTAGTCGTCGATGGCCTCGGTGTACAACTGCATGCGCTGGTAGAGGTCGCCGCGTGCCACCCACGAGTACGCCAGGTCCTCGTCCAAGGAGATGATCTTCGCGTGCTCGGCCAGCGCCTCGTCGAGCCGGTCCAGGTCCACCAGGACGTCCGCCTTCGCCTCCAGGATCCACAACGAGCCGGGGGTGAGGGTCAGCGCGTGCTCGAAGTCGGTCATGGCCTCGTCGAGACGGCCGAGCGCCGCGTAGGTCTGGCCGCGCGAGCCCAGGGCGTACGCGCTGTCCGGTTCCAGCTTCAGCGCCTCGTCGAAGTCCTCCAGCGCGGCCTCGTACCGTTCGGTGACGCGGTGGCTCTCGCCGCGCAGCCGCCACGCGCGCGCGTTGTCCGGCACCAGCGCGATCGACTCCGTCAGGTCCGCGATCGCGGCGTCGTGCCGCGACAGGGCGATGTACGACTCCGCGCGGCTGCGCAGCACCGACGCGCGCGACTGGGCCGCCGCCTCCGACAGCCCGGACTGTTCCTTGATCCCCTCGCTCATGGGAGGTAAATCTATCCAACTAGATCTGGATAATGGCCGCCTTCTCGCGGGTGAACTCGAGCACCGCGTCGTGGCCGTACCCGCTGTCCTTCACGCCGCCGAACGGGAGTCCCGGCGGCATCTGGCGGAAGGTGTTCACCCAGACGGTGCCGCTGTGCAGATCGCGGACGAAGCGGTGGGCGCGGCCGAGGTCGCGTGTCCACACGCCGGCCGCCAGCCCGTACGGTGAGTCGTTCGCGATGGCCAGCGCCTCCTCGTCCGACCCGAACGGGATGGCCACCGCCACCGGCCCGAAGATCTCCTCCTGGCAGATCCGCAGCGTGTTGTCCGTGGTGGTGTAGAGGGTGGGCTCGACCCAGTATCCGCCGGGCAGCCCGGGCACCACGTCGGCGCCCGTCCGGCCGCCGAGAACGAGCTCGGCGCCCTCCTTCGCGGCCAGTTCGAGGTACGACGTCACGCGCTCGTACTGGCCCGCGGAGACGATCGGCCCCATCGTGGTCCGCAGGTCGAGCGGGTCGTCCAGGACGAGGCCCGCGCAGATGTGCTCGATGCGGCCGAGCATCTCGTCCCAGATCGAGTGATGGACGAGGATGCGCGAGCCGGCCACGCACACCTGGCCGGCGTTGCCGGTGTACACCGAGTCGACCGTCACGCCGCGGGCCGCCGCGTCCAGGTCGGCGTCGGGGAAGACGATGTTGGGCGACTTGCCGCCCAGCTCGAACGTCAGCGGCTTCAGCGAGTCGGCCGACGCCCGCGTGATCGCCCGGCCGGTGGCCGTCGAGCCGGTGAGGCTGACCTTGCAGACGCCGCGGTGGCGTACCAGGGCGTCGCCGACGTCCTCGCCGAGGCCGCTGACGATGTTCAGCACGCCGGGCGGGAACACGTCCGCCAGCAGCTCGCCGAGCCGCAGCACGGACGCGGCGGCCTGCTCGGCGGGTTTGACGATCACCGTGTTGCCGGCCGCCAGCGCGTACGCCGCCTTGGCCGAGAAGGTCGAGATGGGGGAGTTCCACGGGATGATGCAGACCACCACGCCGTACGGCTCCCGCCGGGTCAGCCCGAGGGTGTCGGGGCCGAGGATGACGGTGTCGCCCTTGACCGCGTCGAGGCACTGCCCGGCGGCGAGCTGCCACAGGTACGCCATGCCCGGCAGGTCCCGTTTGAGCGTGTCGCGCAGAATCCTGCCGTTGTCGCGGGTCTCCAGCCGGGCCAGTTCCTCGGCGTGGCGGCCGAACAGCTCGGACACCTTGCGCAGGACGTGTGCCCTGGCCGCCGCGGGCCGGCCGGACCAGGCGGGGAACGCCTGCGTGGCCGCGGTCACGGCGGCTTGCGCCTCGGCGGCGCCGCCGGCCGGGACCTGGGCCCAGACCTCGCCGGTGGCCGGGTTCACCGAGTCGATCGTCCGGCCGACGGCCACCAGCTCGCCGCCGATGAGGTTACGGAAGTCAGCCACGCGCCCAAGCGTATGCTTGCTTGGATGCGGAGGCCAGCACACCGGACGGAAGGCACGTACGCCAAAGATCCCGTAAAGCGCACGAAACTGGACGCATTACGCCGTCTCTGTGAGGGCAGAACGCCCGCAGGGTGGTGAAGATGACGAAAAGATTGCTGGGCCGGCTGATGTACGGCAAACGCTACAACCGCGTTCCCTGGGGGCAGCGCGTCTACGTCCGGCCCGGGGAGCGGCTGATCAGGGAGGCGCAGTGGAAGCGGCTGATCAGGAACGCCCCCGTGATGCCGCTGGCCGACTATGAGCGCGGCAGGCCGCTGGGCGAGATCGAGGAGTTCCTGAGCTGCATGATGTGCGGGGAGTCCCGCCAGCAGCCGCTCTTCGAGCCCACCGGCGGCAACGGCTGGCGCTACCACGTCGTACGCTGCCCCTCCTGCGGCTTCCTCTACCGCAACCCGAACGTGCGCCCCGAACGCCTCGGCGACCTGTACGCCACCGGCTACAACTCCTTCCTGACCGGCAAGTACGCCGCCAACCGGCAACGCCGCTACGACCTGACCATGAAGGCGTTCTCGCCGGTCTTCGACGAGGGCAAGGAACGCCGGCTGCTCGACTTCGGCTCGGGCGTCGGCCTCTTCCTGGAACTGGCCGAGCAGCGCGGGTTCGAGGCCTTCGGGGTGGACCTGTCGCCCGAGTCCGTCGTCCAGGCGAACGAACGACTGAGCACGGCCAGGACCTTCCACGGCGCGCCCGGGGACGTACCGGAGATCGCCGCCGGCGGGTTCGACGTGATCACGCTCTGGTCGGTGCTCGCCCACCTGCCCAGGCCGCTGGACGACTTCGCGACGTTCCGCAGCCTGCTCGCGCCCGGCGGGGTGCTGCTCATCCTGACGGTGAACGCGCGGTCGCTGCTGCTCAAGGCGTACGGGAGCGCGTGGAGCGGCTTCACCAAGAACCACCTGATGTTCTACTCGTCCGAGACCGTGCCCACGCTGCTGCGCCGCACCGGCTTCGCGGGCGTGGCCTTCGCCCCGCACTACGGCGACACGATCGAGGCGGGCACCACCGCCCTGCCGGAGGACCTGCGCCGGAGACTGCGCCGCAACGTGCAGCTCAGCGACGGGGGCAACATGATGCGCGTGCTGGCCTTCGCCGACGAGGAGGCCATCGGCCGCTGGGGCGGCGGCCCCCTCACGGTCCACCGCTTCGCCACCTGACCGCCCCAGCCACGGTCCACGGGCTGGGCACCTCACCCGCCCGGCGTGGGCCCGCAGCACGGCCACCGGCTGGACCCGGCCGTGCCGCACGGGATTCGCTCAGATCACCGGGACGCCCAGGTCGGCCGCGGGCCCGCCGCCCGGTCGCTTCAGCTCGGGGTCGAGCTGCTCGATCAGCCGCAGCACCAGCGCCGCCCGGCGTACCCGCTCGCGGCCCAGGTCCTTCGGGATCACGCCGAGGTGCCCGCCCGACGGATAGATGTTCGGGGCGTTGCGCAGCCCCATCTTGAGGTAGACGGGGGCAGCGGCGCGGGTGATCTCGACCGCCTCGTAGAAGCGTACGAACCCGCCCTGGTCGTCGGGCACCTCCAGGTAGAGGTCGATCGGCAGCCGGGTGGCGGCCCTGATCTCGGCCAGGTGCGGCACGGTCAGGTCGGTGCCGACGTTGACCGTGGTCGCGCCCAGCCGCTCGTAGACCGCCGCGGTGGGCGCGTTCGTGAGCGGCATCAGCACCGACGTCTTCAGCACCAGACCGGCCGGCAACGTGCCGTCCTCCTTGAGCCGCCGCAGCACGTCCAGGACGCCGAGGTCACCGACGAGCAGACTGCGGATGCCCAGCGAGCAGGCCCGCAGGGCGTCGGCCACGCACGCCGCCACCATCGTGTTCCCGCGCGCCGCCGCGCCCACGGCCTGCGTCAGCTTGGCCTGCGCGCCGGTGTCCCAGGCGGCCCTCGGGCCGAGGAACAGGTTCACCTCGATGCCGCGTTCGGCGCCGATGCGCGCCATCTGCGTGATCTCGGCGTCCGTCAGCATCATCACGCCGCTGCCCTGCGACGTCCTGGCGACCGGCACGTTCAGCCTGTCGGCCTCGGCGACCACCGCCTCCAGCACCTCGGGCCCTTCGACGCTGGGGATCTCGAACCGGTAGGGAGCGCCGTCGGCGAACCGGGACACCGAAGGAACGGCGGCCTGCGCCACCGGATGCCCGAGCCGGGCCATCAGCGCGTGCAGGTCGGCAAGGCTGGTCATCGGGGTCTCCTCCCGCGTGGCTGCGCGCCGGCCGGCGCCGCCCTGGTCGTCCACCCGCCCAGCGGTGCGGAGGCGCGCCGTGCCGCAGATCACTGCCACCGTAGCTCACCCACCGCCCGGCCCACGGGAGCCCTCAACCGGTCGGGTCGCGGGGTCACCATCGTCCGGGCCACGGGAGCCTCCACCGGCCGGCCCTGCCTCTAGGATCGGATGCATGCTGCTGGCCCCTGGAGTGCATGTCGCCATCACCGATCGGAACGGAGGGGTCAGCGCCCCGCCCTACGGTTCGCGCAATCTCGGCGGGATGGTCGGCGACGACCCGGCGGCCGTGCGGGCCAACCGGGCGGCCCTGGCGGCCGAGCTGAAGGTGCGCGCGGTGGTCTACATGCGTCAGGTTCACAGCGCCGACGTGGCCTTCGTGAGCGAGCCGTTCGGCGACGAACCGCCGGCGCTCGACGGCGTGTTCACCACCGAGCCGGGGCTGGCGCTCGCCTCTCTCGGGGCCGACTGCCCGGCGGTGCTGGTGGCCGACCCCGCGGCGCGTATGGTCGGCGCCGCGCATTCGGGCCGTCCGGGCACCGAAGCGGGCATCGCGACCGCGCTGGTGGAGGCGATGACCGGCAAGGGCGCGGACCCGGGGCGGATGGTCGCCCTGATCGGGCCCGGGGCGTGCGGCCGCTGCTACGAAGTGCCGGCCGAACTCCGTGAGCGGGTGGCGTCCAAGGTGCCGCAGACCTGGTCGACGACGTCGTGGCAGACGCCCGCGCTCGACCTGCGCGCGGGGATCGAAGCCCAACTGCGAGCGGCGGGGCTGGCGGACGTGCGCCATGACGCGCGCTGCACGATCGAGTCACAGGAGCTCTACTCCCACCGCCGGGAACAGCCGGGAGGCAGGTTCGCCGGGCTCATCTGGCTGACCTAGTGCCGGCGCAGCCACCCGGTGGGGCCTTCCGCCATGAGCGAGTTCCAGCGCTTCAAGACCTACGCCGGCATGGCCCCCCACCCGGTGGTCAGCCCTTGCCCCGCGAGCCGTTGAAGATGGCGTTGACGATGATGATGCCGAGCCAGATCGGGATCAGGTAGGACCCGCCGGCTCCGACCAGCACGAGCACCAAAGTGATCAGCGTGCCCAGGCTGAGGGAGACGATGGCCAGGGCCAGTCGCTGTGCGTCGCTGGGGCCGGAGGCGCGGGCCGCCTGTTTGCCCTGCGGCGACGCGGCCAGCCGCTCGTCCACCCGCCGGTCGATCTCCTGGCCCATCTTGTCGAGGAACGACTCCACGACGGCGTCCTCGAAGTCGGGCCCGAGATCGCGGCGGGCGGACATGGCTGCCTTCAGCTCATCGCCAGTACTCATGTATCGAGATATAACGGGATATTCGGTTAGCGGGCAAGGATGTCGTCGAGGTTGTAACTAACTGGACGCTCAAGCTGCTCGTACGTGCACGATTCGGGCGTGCGATCGGGCCGCCACCGCCGCCACTGCGCGGTGTGCCGGAACCGGTCGCCCTCCATCTGGTCGTAGGCCACCTCGATCACCAGCTCCGGCCGCAACGGGATGAAGGACAGGTCCTTCTTGGCGTTCCACCGCGACACCGCGCCGGGCACCCGCTGCCCGCCCCTCGCGGGCCCGGCGGCCGGCTGGCCGACGTTGGCCGCCGCCTGCTCGGCCCAGTGGCCCCACGGGTGCTCGCTCAGCTCCGCGAGGTAGGGCCTGAGCTCCTCGACCAGCTCGGCCCTTCGCGCCATGGGGAAGGACGCCGCGACGCCCACGTGGTGCAGCCGGCCGTCGTCGGCGTAGAGGCCGAGCAGCAGCGAGCCCACGATCGGCCCCGACTTGTGCTCGCGGTAGCCGCAGATGACGACGTCGGCCGTGCGCTCGTGCTTGACCTTGAACATGGTGCGCTTGTCGGGGATGTAGGGCTGGTCGCCCGGTTTGACGATGACGCCGTCGAGCCCCGCGCCCTCGAACGTCTCGAACCACTCGTGCGCCTGCTCGTCGCTCGTCGTGACCGGCGTCAGCCGGATGGAGCCGCCCTTGGCGGGGAAGAGAGACTCCAGCCGGGCGCGGCGTTCGGAGAACGGCGCCTCCATCAGTGACTCGTCACCCAGCGCCAGCAGGTCGAAGGCGATGAACTGGGCCGGCGTGCGCTCCGACAACATCGTCACCCGTGACTTGGCGGGGTGGATGCGCTGCTGCAGGGCGTCGAAGTCGAGCTGGGAGCCCATCGGCAAGACGATCTCGCCGTCGACCACGCACCGGTCGGGCAGCTCGGCCCTGGCCGCCTCGACCAGCTCGGGGAAGTAGCGGGTGAACGGCCGCTCCTTGCGGCTGCCCAGATAGACCTCGTCACCGTCGCGGAAGATGATGCAGCGGAAACCATCCCACTTCGGCTCGTAGAACAGCGTGCCGTCCTGCTTCGGCATGGCCTTGACCGGCTTGGCCAGCATCGGCTGCACCGGGGGACGCACCGGCAGGTCGGGCACCGGCTCCGGCTCGGCCGCGATGGTGGGTTCGCTCATCTGCTCTGCTCCCTCGTGTATGTGCAGAAGAGGACGCCCTCCTCCTCCAGCACCTGGCTGAGATCGAGTGAAACCTGGGCCGGCTCGCCGTTGAGAATGCGGGCCGCGCCGCCCCCGACGAGCATCGGGCTGATCGACAGGCACAGCTCGTCGATCAGCCCGCAGGCCGACAACCGGGCGTTGACGCGAGGGCCGCCCTCGCACAGGACCTTGGTCAGTCCACGCTGGCGCAGCTCGGACATGGCCAGCGGAAGGTCGACCTCGTCGTCGCCGGCGACGATCAGGTCGCAGTGCCTGGCCGCCGCCTTGCGCCGCTCGTGGGGGGCGGACTCACAGGTGATCACGATGGTCCGGCTGGGAGCGCCGGCGAACAGCTCGGCGTCGAGGTCGAAGGCGAGGCTGCGGGTGATGACGGCGATCGGCGGCACCTCGGGCCGGCCCTCGCGCAGCTCGCCCCACCAGTCGCGCGGTGGCACGGGGCCGTAGCCCTCGGTGCGGACGGTCTCGGCGCCGGCGACGATCACGTCGGACAGCCCGCGCAGGGTCTGGAAGATCCGCCGGTCGCCCTTGCTCGACAGCCCCCGCGAGCGGCCTTCCAGCCAGGCCGCGCCGTCGGTGCTGGCGACCATGTTGACGCGCAGCCACGGCCGGTCGCCGGGGTAGGCGTACGCCCGCGCGATGTCCGGGTTGTCCTGTATGTCGGGATAGATGCGCCGCACTCCTCTACCTTGGCACACCCCACCGACAACCGGCTCAGGGAGCCTTCGCCCCTCGTCAGACGTGCCGGCGCGGCTGGCGGAGCACCTGCAGCGAACGCGCCGTGACCGCCACCAGATCGCCCGCCCGCCACTCGTCGGCGAACGTGTCCTCCACCGTGTCGTGGTTGGTGTCGAGCACCGGCGCCCAGCTGCCGCCGAACTCCTCGCCGGGCAGCGTGAACGGCATGTTCTCGTGGTGAGCGTTGATCAGCAGCAGGAACGAGTCGTCCACGATCCGCTCGCCGCGCGGCCCCGGCTCGGTGATCGCCTCGCCGTTGAGATAGACCATCAGCGACTTGGCGTAGCCGGTGTGCCAGTCGCCCGCCGTCATCTCGCGGCCGCCGGGGGTGAGCCAGACCAGGTCGCGCTTGCCGTTGTCGGGATGGCGGCCGTGGAAGAACCGGCGGCGCTGGAAGACCGGGTGCTCACGCCGCAGCTTCGACAGCGCCCTGACGAAGTCGAGCAGCTCGTGCTCCGTCTGCACCATCGACCAGTCGACCCAGGCCAGCTCGTTGTCCTGGCAGTAGGCGTTGTTGTTGCCGCGCTGGGTGCGACCGATCTCGTCGCCGTGCGACAACATCGGCACCCCCTGTGACAGGAACAGGGTGGCCAGGAAGTTGCGCCGCTGGCGGCGGCGGAGCGTGACGACCCGCGGGTCCTCGACCGGGCCCTCCGCCCCGCAGTTCCACGAACGGTTGTCGTTGGTGCCGTCGCGGTTGTCCTCGCCGTTGGCGGCGTTGTGCTTGTGGTCGTACGAGACCAGGTCGGTGAGGGTGAAGCCGTCGTGGCAGGTGACGAAGTTGATCGAGGCGACCGGGCGGCGGCCCGAGGACTCGTAGAGGTCGGCCGAGCCGGTCAGCCGGGAGGCGAACTCCGGCAGGGCGGAATGGGTGCCCCTCCAGAAATCACGCACGATGTCGCGGTATTTGCCGTTCCACTCCGTCCACAGAGGCGGGAAGTTCCCGACCTGGTAGCCGCCGGGCCCCACGTCCCACGGCTCGGCGATCAGCTTGACCTGCGAGATCACCGGATCCTGCTGAATCAGGTCGAAGAACGCGCTCAGCCGGTCGACGTCGTGCAGCTCCCTGGCCAGCGCGGAGGCCAGGTCGAAGCGGAACCCGTCGACGTGCATCTCCAGCACCCAGTAGCGCAGGGAGTCCATGATCAGCTGGAGGGCGTGTGGCGAGCGCACGTTCAGGGAGTTGCCGCAGCCGGTGTAGTCGAGGTAGTAGCGCCGGTCGCCGTCGTGCAGCCGGTAGTAGGCGGTGTTGTCGATGCCCCTGAACCCCAGGGTGGGGCCCATGTGGTCGCCTTCGGCGGTGTGGTTGTAGACCACGTCGAGGATGACCTCGATGCCCGCCTCGTGCAGCGCTCGCACCATCGCCTTGAACTCCAGCACCTGCTCACCCCGCGTGCCGCCGCCGGAGTAGCCCCCGTGCGGCGCGAGGTAGGCCATGGTGTTGTAGCCCCAGTAGTTCGTCAGCCCGCGCGCCACCAGGAAGTGCTCGGGGATGTAGTGGTGCACCGGCATCAGCTCGACCGCCGTCACCCCGATCGACAGCAGGTGCTCGACGACCGCGGGATGCCCCACGGCCGCGTAGGTGCCCCGCAGGTCGGGCGGCACGCCGGGGTGGCGCATGGTGAGCCCGCGCACGTGGGCCTCGTAGATCACGGTCTGGTGGTACGGCGTGCGCGGCGACCGGTCGTTGCCCCACTCGAAGAACGGGTTGACCACGACGTTCTTCGGCAGGTAGGGGCCGCTGTCCTCGGTGTTGCGCCGGGAGGGATCGGTGAAGTAGTAGGGGAACAGCGCCTGGTTCCACGTCAGCTCGCCGTCGATGGCCTTGGCGTAGGGGTCGAGCAGCAGCTTGGCGGGGTTGCACCGGTGACCCTGGGACGGGTCGTAGGGCCCGTGCACGCGGTAGCCGTAGCGCTGCCCCGGCTGGATGCCCGGCAGGTAGCCGTGCCAGACGAACCCGTCGACCTCGGGCAGGTCGACCCGCTCCTCGGTGCCGTCGTCGTGAAAAAGGCATAGCTCGACCCGGTCGGCGACCTCTGAGAACACCGAGAAGCTGGTGCCTACGCCGTCCCAGGTGGCGCCGAGTGGATAGGGCTCGCCCGGCCAGACCTCACGCATGTGAACTGATTGTCGCACGTTGAGGCGCTCTTGGCCTCGCACTGAGCCGATCGCCCTTCGTACCCGGCCGGCCGCGCGCCCGTGCGCCGGCCGGCACGCTCCTAGAGCAGCTCGGCGTCGAGCGAGATCGTGGTGCCCGACAGCGCCTTGCTGACCGGGCAGGTGGCCTTGGCTGTCTCCGCAGCCTGCTGGAACTGCTCGGCCGTGATGCCGGGGACCTGCCCCTTCACCGTGAGCACGATGCCCGTGATGCCCTCGCCCGGCTGGAACGTCACGTCGGCGCTGGTCCGCAGCGACGTGGGAGGTGTGCCGGTGCCGGCCAGCCCGTGGGAGAGCGCCATCGAGAAGCACGAGGAGTGGGCGGCCGCGATGAGCTCCTCCGGCGACGTCCTGCCGCCCGCCGTCTCGGCCCTGGACGCCCAGGAGATCTCGAAGGCGCCGGCGCCCGAGGAGTCGAGCGAGACGCTGCCCGACCCGTTGAGCAGAGCGCCCTGCCACTGGGTGGTGGCGGTGCGAGTGGTGGCCATGGTGGTGCTCCCTCCGTCGTGGATCTTCCGAACCTATCGCGTACCAGGCCACGCGGAGGAAAGGCGCGCACCGGCACCCGGTGACATCCGCCCCTCATCCAGCTCTACATTTCCGGCGAATAGTGACATGCTCGGGTCGCGGCGCACATGCCGCCTTGGTCCGGAACAAACGGGAGTGTGGTGCCAGTGGAGGCACCGTACGACGACCGCGTGCTGCACCAGCGGGTGGTCGGCGGCGACGAGTCCGCTCTGGGGGAGATCTACGACCGGCTCTCCTCGCTGATCTTCGGTCTCTCCCTCCGGGTCACCAGGGACCGGGTGATCGCCGAGGACATCACGCAGGAGGTGTTCCTGGTCCTCTGGGAACGCCCCCTGGCCTACGACCCCGAACGTGGCACCCTGCGCGCCTGGCTGGCCACGATCGCGCACCGGCGCTCGGTCGACCACGTGCGCGCGGAGGAACGGCGCCGGGTCTCGGCGCTCGGGCCGCGGTTGTTCGAACGCGAACCCGTCAGGCCGGAGGACACCGTGCTCGCCGCCGACGAGGCCGAACGGGTGCGGCAGGCCGTGACGTCGTTACCCGGCAGCCTGCGGGAGGCTCTCGAGCTCGCCTACTTCGGCGGCAGAACCTACCGGCAGGTCGGCGAGGAACTCGGCATGCCCGAGGGCACGGCGAAATCGCGCATCCGGCTGGCGTTGCGGCGCCTGGCGGACGCGCTCGCGGAGGAAGAGGTGTGATGGACCCCGTCGAGCGTCTCTATCTGGACGCGGTGATGGCGGACCCGGCGGTGCCGGCCCACACGTTGCGTCCCCAGCTCCTGGCCGGCGCCAGAGCCCGGCGCAGGCCCGCGGCGCCCACGGCCGCCTGGGCGGAGCCGTACGCGGGCAGGGTCGCCGCCATGGACGCCCTGCTGGCCGAGGCCGGCGATGACGACTGGTCGCGCGTGATCGTCGAGGGCTGGACCCTGCAGGAGCTCGTCGCCCACCTGGCCGCCAAGGACGGGCTGCTGGCCGCCTCCGTCGGCGCCCCCGTGCTCGGGCCGCCCATCGACACGACCGATTCGCTGGCCCGTACACATGATCTGCAGGCGTACGAGCGCTCACGCAGTCCCGAGCAGACGCGCAGGGACTGGCGTGCCCAGGCGGACGCGCTCTGCCGCCACCTGGCGGATGCGGACCCGGCGACGGCCGCCACCCTCGACGGCCTGGAGACGCGGCTGGGCGACCACATCCTCGGCCGGGGCCTGGAGACCTGGATCCACACGGCCGACGCCGCCAGGACGGCCAGGATCCGCCTGCCCGACCCGATCGCGGCGCACATCCGCCCGACCGCCGACCTGTGCGCCCGCCTGCTGCCCTGGACGATGCTCCTGTCGGGGATGGACGCGGGCGCGGGCCGTACCCTGCACCTGACCTTGACGGGCGACGGCGGCGGCGAGTGGCGCATCCCCCTGGGCGTGGGGGACACGACCACCGGCACTCCGGACGTGAGCATCACGGCGGACGTGGTGGCGTTCTGCTTCCTGCTCGGCGGCAGGGAAGAGCCTGCCACGTTCCCCGCGGAGCTGGGCGGCGACCTCGCCCTGGCGAGGGACGTCCTGACCGCCGCACCCGCGTTGTCCGGCCCGTAGCCCGGCGCACGCGGGTAGATCGCCCCCGCGCCGTTTCCCTGTCGGGCAAACAACAGCGAAAGGCTTGTTGAATCACCCCTCCTTCTGAGTCCTTTGATTTGACGTGTTGTTTGGGTTCATGGGGTTAAACGAGATTCCGTTCCTGGGTAAGTCTGCCTCTGTCCGGACGCTCGATCATGATGGGTGCCGGATTTTCTGGGTCGATCTACCCATGAACGGAAAAGAATGCACGTGAATACAGAAAGTCGGCAACCGCGCGCGCCGAGGAAAAGGCGCATCATGTCAGTGGCTCTGGCCGGCGCGGCCGCCAGCGTCATGCTCCTTCCCTTCAGCCAGGGGATCGCCGGCGCGAGCGCAGGCGCTGCCGTCGTCCCGGCCGCGTTCGGGGTCGTCGCCGGAGAGAAGCCGGTGCTCGGGTGCAAGCGCCACTGCAACCGCTGGCCCAGGGGCCCCTGGTGGGGCGGTCGCCATCACCATCACCATCACGACCACCACCGCCACCACCGCAAGTTCCGTCACAAGCGCCACCATGACGAGCCGGTCCGTCCGCGCATCGTCGTGGTGACGCCGACGCCGACGCCCACGCCGACCCCGACCCCGACGCCGACGAAGACGTCGCGGCCGCACCACGACGACCACGACGGCGGGTTCGACTTCTTCGACTGGTGGCCGGTCGACCAGTAACACCCGTCGCGGGCGAATTCATCGCCGTCCATCGGGACAGAACGAATGCCGTGGCCGGATGGCCGGTCGCGGCATTCGTTCGTTTATCCGGCCCGCCAGGCAAGGATGAATGGGGGCACGGAATGAAATATGGTCAAAGGTTGCGAATCTGGGCGAAGTCCTTCATCCTGATGAATCCTTGGCGGGCGGGCGGCCCGATCCAGGACCTGCCCGCCGCGCACGACGAGAGGGGGCCACATGACTGACGACGTGATGGGAGACGTGACGGGACTGGCCGGGCTGCTGTACGAGTTCGGGCTGCTCAAGCGCTACAAGAGGACCGGATGGCTGGTCGCGGGCGTACGCGACCCCGAGAGCATCGCCGAGCACTCGTTCCGCGCCGCCGTCATCGCGGGCATGATCGCCCGGCTGGAGGGCGGCAACCCCGAGCGGGCCGCGTTCATGAGCCTGTTCCACGACACCCAGGAAACCCGCATCACCGACATCCCCTACATCGGCAAGCGCTACCTCAAGGCGGCCTCCAACGAGGACGTCACCGCCGACCAGGTGCGGGGCGTCTCCCCGGAGGTGGCGGACATGGTGGGCGACGCGGTGGCCGAGTACGAGGAGAAGGCGAGCCTCGAGGCGGTCTGCGCACGCGACGCCGACAAGCTGGAGTGCCTCCTCCAGGCGGTCGAATACCGCGAGCAGGGGCACCAGAACGTACAGGGCTGGATCGACAGCTCGCTCGCCGCCATCACGACCACGACGGGCAAACGCCTGGCGGAGGAGGCGTTGAGCACGGGGACCCTGGAATGGGTGACCCGCGTGCTCAACGGCGACTGACCGCGCTCACCCCGGGCGGCCACCTGCTCGCGCTCGGCTGCTCGCGGAGGCCCGCCCGCGCTCACCTCCGGGTGCTCACCCGTCCGCGGGCGGCCGGCTGACGAGGTCTCTGGCGTACTCGTCGTCGCTCTCGGCCAGCACTCGCTCGGCCCCCCGCGCCGCCCGCTCGTCGCCGCGGGCCGCGAGCCCGCTCGTGGCCTCGGCCACGGTACGCAGGTCTGTGTCGGTGAGCCGGGCCGCCAGCGCCTCCCTGATGGCGGGCGTGTCGGCCTGCAGGCCTGCCAGCCCGGCGGTCGCCCAGTCACGAATGTCGGAGGCGTCGTCCTGCGACATCTCGATGAGCAGCGCGAGGCCCTCCTCGTCGTCGGGCGGCAGCACGTCGGCCAGCGCGATCGCGTCGGTCGCCGTCCGCGTGTGCCCGGGACGCCCGAGGATGTCCAGCACGTACGGCAGCGCCCTCGGATCGCCCTGATGGCCGAGCGCGGCCAGGACCGAGCGCAGCACCTGCGGGTGGCCCTCCGTGGTGACCATCCTCTGCAGCAGCGGCAGCGTCCTGTCGACGTAGGGCTTGTCGTCCTCGGAGACGCCGAACTGCGCGATGGCGTCCACGCCGAACTCGCGCTCCCTGGGGTCCTCGCTCACGCACAGCCGCGACAGGGCTTCGTACGTCTCCTCGTCGCCGCGCTTGGCCAGCGAGTCGGCGACGATCCACCACGTCTCGGCGTCCTCGTCGAGGTCGCGGTGCGCGACGGCTCGCGCCACGAGCCGGTCGATCGGCGTGTGAACGCCCGTCGCGTCCTCCAGCAGGGTCGCGACGGCCGCGTGGCCGCGCTGCGCCTGCACCTGCTCCGTCTGCGTGCCGTCGGCCGAGCTGCCGGTCACGGTGATCAGCTCGGTGCCGTCCTTGGTGTGCCGGCGGGTGACGGAGTATTCCCACCCCTCCTGCTCGATCTGGTCGAGCAGGGCGCTCTCCAGGTGCACGCCCACCCAGTCGGCCGCGATGTCGAGCGGCGCGTCGCCGTCGCCGTCGTGCTTCTCGGGGTCGGCGTCCGCCTCCAGCAGCGCCTGCACCACGCCCAGCGCGCCGCGCCTGGCGGCCAGCGACAGCGGGGTGTCGCCGTCGTCGTTGGTCGCGTCGACCTCGGCGCCCGCCTCGATCAGCACCTTGGCGGTGGCGGCGTGCCCGTTGGCCGCGGCCCACAGCAGCGCCGTCCAGCCGCCGGTCTCCCTGCCGTCGACCTCGGCCCCTGCCGTCAGCAGCGTCGTGGCCACCTCTGTACGGTCCCAGGCGGCGGCCGCGCACAGCGCCAGGCCCTCCTCCTCGCCCTCACTGGGCGTGTTGGGGTCGGCGCCGCCGGCCAGCAGCTTGCCTACGGTCTCGCCATCGCCGTTCAACGCCGCGCGGTAGAGCTGTTCCTCATGCATGACAGGGACCCTAGCCTGGTCCGGCCGCGCCCCGGGCCATGCCAGGGCCCCGTGTCATGGCGTGGTACGCGCAGCGGCCCCGAAAAGGTTCAACGTCACGGCGACGTGCTTGAGACAGTTTGCTTCCCCCGCAGCGCGATGCCGGACAAGACGCGATATGTTGCGACTATGACTGATCCGGGTGAGGTCCGTGCGTCGGACGCCGAGCGTGAGGCCGTCGTCGAACAACTCCGTGTCGCCTCGGTGGAGGGCAGGCTCACACTCGTCGAGCTGACCGACCGCACGGAGGCCGCGTACACCGCGGCCACGCAGGCCGAGCTGGCCCTGCTCACCCAGGACCTGCCCGCGGGCGGCGCCCCCGCACCCGCGCCGCCCGCTCCCACGGGACGCAAGCGGCGCTGGTTCGTGGGCATCATGGGCGACTCCAAGCGGCGCGGCACGTGGCGGATCGAACAGGAGCTCGGCGCGGTCGCCGTGATGGGGGACGTCGTGCTCGACCTGCGCGAGGCGGAGGTGCGGACCGACTCGGTCGACATCATGGCCGTCTCCGTGATGGGCGACGTGAAGATCATCGTGCCTGACGGGGTGAACGTGGACCTTGAGGGCGTGGCCATCATGGGCGACAAGAAGGTGGACGTCCTGGAGGGCGCCTCGGGGGCGAACGTGCCCGTCGTGCGCGTGCACGCGTACGCCGTGATGGGCGACGTCAAGGTGGTCGGCGACTCGCGCGCCAAGCCGCTCAAGCGCAAGTTCTCGGCCTGGCGGGAGCACTGGCAGCTGTTGCACGGGGAGGACTGGCGCCAGCTGGGCCGGCAGCTCCGCCACGAGACCCGCGAGCTGCACAGGCAGGTGCGCGACGAGACCCGCGACCTGCACAGGCAGGCGCGCGACATGAACCGCGACCTCGGCCGCGGCTACTGACGGCCCCGCCCCCTCCCGCCCCGGCCTCGGTGGGTACGTCGGCGGGGTGAGGGACGGTCAGCCCGCGACGGGCACCGGCCGCCGCTGGGCCGCCGCATACCGTTCGAGCAGCACGCGCACCAGCTCGGGAGCCGGCCCGAGCACGTCGGCCACGACCTCGGCGCCGGCCTCCAGCGTGGTCTGGCGCACCTTGTCGGCGAAGTAGCCGGGCGCCAGCAGGTAGGGGGCGACCACCACCCGGGGCGCGCCGGCGCGCAGGAGCGCGGAGACCGCCTCGGCGGGCGACGGATCGGCCGCGGAGGCGTAGGCGGCCGACACCGACCACCATCCGGAGCGCCACCGCCTGGCCATCCCCGCGACCACCGCGTTGGCCCTGGCATCGCTCGAACCCGCCGACACCAGCACCACCGCCGTGTCCGGGTCGCCCGCGGGCACGCCCGCCCCGGCCAGCCGCCGCTCCAGCGCGGACAGCAGCAGCGGGTGCGGCCCGAGCGTGGCGCCGTAGTGCACGCGCAGGCGCGGCCTGCGCGCTCTCACCTCGTTGAGCGCCGCGGGCAGGTCGACCCGGCTGTGGTAGGCCTCGGTGAGCAGCAGCGGCAGCACCACCGCCTCGTCGAGCCCGGCCAGCGCCTGCCCGAGCGCGGGGGCGCAGTGGTCGAGATAGGCCACGCGCAGAGGCAGGTCTGGCCGCTCCAGGCGTACGCGGTCGAGCAGCGCGGCCACGGTGGCGGCGGCGCGCGGGTCGCGTGACCCGTGCGCCACCGCCACCAGTGGCACGCGGCCGGAGGCCGTCCCGCCTGCCAACGGGAGGCGACCCCTGTCGGGGATCACAGGTGAATGCCGCATTCGACCTTCCCCAGGCCCGCCCAGCGACCGCTGCGCGGATCCTCGCCCTCGGAGACCTGCCGCGTGCAGGGCGCGCAGCCGATCGAGGGGTAGTTGTCGTAGTGCAACGGGTTGATCAGCACCCCGTTGTCGGCGATGTAGTTGTCGACGTCGTCCTGCGTCCAGGCGGCGATCGGGTTGACCTTGACCATCTGCCGCTTGGCGTCCCACTCGACGACCTTGGTGCCCGTCCGGCTCGGCGACTCGTCGCGGCGGATGCCGGAGATCCACGCGAGGTAGGGCTCCAGCGCCCGGTTGAGCGGCTCCACCTTGCGCAGGTAGCAGCACAGGTCGGGGTTGCGGCCGAACAGGCGCGGCCCGAGGTCGCGGTCCTGTTCCTCGACCGTCCGCGACGGCTTGATGTCGATCACGTTGACGTCATAGACCTGCCGTACGGCGTCCCGCGTGCCGATCGTCTCGGCGAAGTGGTAGCCGGTGTCGATGAACAACACGTCGACGCCGGGTCTGACCCGGCTCACCAGATCGATGAGCAGCGCGTCGCTCATCGAGGACGTCAGGCACAGACGCTCGCCGAAGGTCGCCGCCGCCCACCGGATGATCTCACGCGCGGGGGCGCCCTCCAGAGCGGTCGCGGCGGACTCGACGACGTCCTGCAGGTCGAGCTCGCCGCGCTGATCTCTTAATACGACCTCGAGGTCGACCAGCGTCATATCCTCACTCCGATCCCGAGAAACTTCAGCTTGAATGCACGAGCGCACGCGCGGCAGTACCAGCTGCCGCCCGTGCCGTGCCCGGCGGAGTCGAGCTCGCCCTCGTAGGGTTCGAGGTCCTCGTCGCCGCAGTAGGGGCAGTGGAAGGGAACCGCTCGTGTGCTCATTTCAGGTCGGCCTCGTCCGCTCGCTGCACCCAGTCGGCGAACGACTCGCCTTCCTTCTTCTGCTCGTCGTAGTGGGACACGACCCGCGTGACGTAGTCGGGAAGCGCCTTGGCAGTGGTCTTCAGTCCTCTGACCTTACGGCCGAAACCGGAGTCGACGCCCAGCGAGCCGCCCAGGTGGATCTGGAAACCCTCGACCTGCTCGCCGTTCTCGTCCACCACGAGCTGGCCCTTCAGGCCGATGTCGGCGGTCTGGGTGCGGGCGCACGCGTTGGGGCAGCCGTTGACGTTGATGGTCAGGGGCTCGTCGAACGACGGCAGCCGGCTCTCCAGCTCGTCGATCAGGTCGGCGGCCCGCGTCTTGGTCTCGACGATGGCCAGCTTGCAGAACTCGATGCCGGTGCAGGCCATCGTCTGGCGGCGGAACGTGGACGGCCTGACCCGCAGGTCGGCGGCCTCCAGCTCGGCCACGATGGAGTCGACCTGATCGGGCGCGACGTCGAGGACGACCATCTTCTGCTCAATGGTCGTACGGACCCGGCCGGAGCCGTGCCGCTCGGCGATGTCGGCGATCTGATGGAGCTTGTCGCCGTCGACCCGGCCCACCTTGGGGGCGAAGCCGACGTAGAAATTGCCGTCCTTCTGCGGGAAGACGCCGACGTGGTCGCGGCGGCTGCCGCGGGGCGGCTCCGGGGCCGGCCCGTCGGGCAGCGGCTCCTTGAGGTATTCCTGCTCCAGCACCTCGCGGAACTTCTCCACGCCCCAGTCGTTGACCAGGAACTTGAGCCTCGCCCTGTGCCGCAGGCGCCGGTAGCCGTAGTCGCGGAAGATGCCGGTGACGCCCTCGTGCACGTCGCCCACCTGGTCGGGCCGGACGAACACGCCGAGCCGCTTGGCCAGCATCGGGTTGGTCGACAGGCCGCCGCCGACCCACAGGTCGTAGCCGGCCTCGCCGTGCTCGTTGACCACGCCGACGAACGCCACGTCGTTGATCTCGTGGACCGTGCAGTGGGCGGAGCAGCCGCTCAGGGCCGTCTTGAACTTGCGCGGCAGGTTGGAGTAGGCCGGGTTGCCGATGACGCGCTCCTTCAGCTCACGGATCTGCTCCGTGGCGTCCAGCACCTCGTCGGTGTCGATGCCGGCCAGCGGGCACCCCAGGATCACGCGCGGGGTGTCGCCGCACGCCTCCGTGGTGGACAGCCCCACGGCCTCCAGGCGCTCCCAGATGTCGGGCACCGCCTCGATCTCGATCCAGTGGAGCTGGATGTTCTGGCGGTCGGTCAGGTCGGCGGTGCCGCGGGCGTACTCGTTGGCGATGTCGGCGATCGTGCGCAGCTGGGCCAGGTCGAGCTGCCCGCCGTCGATGCGTACGCGCATCATGAAGTAGCGGTCGTCGAGCTCCTCGGGCTCCAGGATCGCGGTCTTACCGCCGTCGATGCCGGGCCTGCGCTGGGTGTAGAGGCCGTACCACCGCATGCGTCCGCGCAGGTCGGCCGGGTCGATGGAGTCGAAGCCCCGCTTGGAGTAGATGTCGATGATGCGCTGGCGGACGTTGAGGCCGTCGTCGTTCTTCTTGTTCTCTTCGTTCTTGTTGAGCGGCTCGCGGTAACCGAGAGCCCATTGGCCCTCGCCGCGCGGGCGCCGGTGATGACGGCTGACGGGAGTGCGGCCGGCAGGAGTGCTCATTGCGCGTCCTTCGGTTCATGGGCGCGCGCAAGGATCTTCCTGTCTCGTCATCGAGGGCAGGGGTCCAGGAGAGGTTGCGACGCGCTCAGCGGCAAAAGAAAGATTGCGGTTAGCGGGCGTCGCAACAGATGGCACTGCGGACACGCAGGAGGTCGACGTGGCGTCGACCGACGAGCATGGGGTCCGCTGGCATACGTCGAGAGTACCCCGGGCGTCCGGGATGTCCAAGAAGGGGTCCAGAGTGTGGGATCGTTCAGCCCTGGCGCGGCCAGGCCAGCGGCGAGTCGTCGGCCTCCTGCTCGGTCCGGTGCTGGCAGTCGCACCACGAGCCGCCGCGGCAGTCGTCGTGGCGTCTGTCCTTGCAGCTGTCGCAGATCACACCTGCATTATTCTCCCAGAAGGTTGTTCCGGTTAGGCTGGCGCGCGTGGACCTCATGGCCGAACTGCTCGACGACCTGCGAGCCGAGACCGAGTCCTTCGAGACGCTGCTGCGGCCCCTGGGCGACGACGACTGGGAACGGCCCACGCCCGCCGAGGGGTGGGCGATCCGCGACCAGGTGAGCCATCTGGCGTGGTTCGACGACGCGGCCGTCCGCGCGGTCACCGACCCGGACGGCCACCGCGCCGCACTCGCCGCCCTCAGCCCGCCGGGCGGCGGTCCGGGGGACGGTCCTGCGGACGGTCCGGGGGACGGTGCGGGCGGCGGCCTGGCCGACGGCGGGGAAGGCGGCTGGGTCGACCACCTGGTGCGGGAGGCGCGCGGGAGGACGCCCGCCGGGCTGCTCGCCTGGTTCCGTACCGCGCGGGCCCGCAGCATCGAGGTGTTCGCCACGCTGGGCGCCCGCGACCGCGTGCCGTGGTACGGGCCCGACATGTCCGCGGCCTCGTTCGTGACCGCGCGGTTGATGGAGACCTGGGCCCACGGCCACGACGTGGCCGACGCGCTCGGCGTCACCAGGCCGCCCACGGCCCGGCTCCGGCACGTGGCCTCCATCGGCCTGCGGGCCAGGCCGTACAGCTTCGCCGTACGCGGGCTGCCCCTGCCCGCCGAGCCGGTGCGCGCCGAGCTCACCATGCCGGACGGAACCACGTGGACGGGCGGACCGGGCGACGCTGAGAGCGTCGTACGCGGGCCGGCGCTCGACTTCTGCCTGGCCGTCACGCAGCGCATCCACCTGTCGGACACGGCGCTGGAGATGACGGGGCATCCGGCGAGGGAATGGATGGAGATCGCGCAGGCGTTCGCGGGTCCTCCAGGAAGGGGACGCGCTGCGGTCTCGGGGTGATCTCAGGGTCGATAACGGATGACGCGAACGGCAGGATCAGTGACATCCTGTGAGCATGCGCACCATCCTGAACGTCATCTGGCTCGTGTTCGCCGGGGTCTGGCTGGCCCTGGGTTACGCACTGGCCGGAGTCATCTGCTGCATCCTGATCGTCACGATTCCCTTCGGCATCGCCTCGTTCAGGATCGCGGCATACGCGCTGTGGCCGTTCGGCAGGACGGTCGTGCGCGACCCCGACGCGGGCGTGTTCTCGTTGCTGGGCAACATCATCTGGTGCGTGGTCGCGGGGATCTGGCTGGCCATCGGCCACGTCATCACCTCGATCCCGCTGTTCATCTCCATCATCGGCATCCCGATGGGCGTGGCCAACATCAAGCTCATCCCCGTCTCCCTCCTCCCGCTGGGCGCGCGCATCGTCGACAACGACTAGCCACGGGAAGGGTGCCGGGCGTCTAATGGGGGCAACCGCCACCACGGTTTCGACCAGGCACTCCGGTAAGGCGGCGGGTCGATGGGCAGTTTCCATTGGCTAGGCTGTGCCGAAGAGTAACTGCGAACACCGTTGGGTGCCATGACGTCCACCGAAGCGCCTTCCCGGCCCAAGAGGGGGCTAGCCTCCAACGCCCGGGCCAGGCTGAGCTGGGTGCTCGACGCCAAGTCGTGGGCGATCGTGCGTGCCTCGGCCAACGCGGGAGTCAACTACCGGGTGACCGGGCTCGCGGGTGAGGCGGCGTTCTTCGCGCTGCTGTCGCTGCCGCCTTTCGTGCTGGGCCTGATCGGCGTGATCGGCAAGCTCGGCACCTGGCTGGGGCCCGGCGTCGTCACCCAGGTCAAGACCTGGGTGATCGCACAGGCCGGGCTGCTGTTCACCGACGACGCCGTCACCAAGGTCGTCAACCCGCTCATCACCGACGTGCTCAGCGACGACGCCGGCAAAGTGTCGATCATCTCGCTGGGCTTCCTGTTGTCCCTGTGGTCCGGCTCCAGGGCCCTCTATGTCTACGTCGACCTCATCTCCGTCGCCTACGGGCTCGGAGAGGAGCGCGGCATCATCCGCACCAGGCTCATGTCGTTCGGCCTCTACGTCGTCGGCCTGGTCATCGGGATCATCGTCATGCCGATCCTGGTCATCGGCCCCACGCTGCTGAGAGACACGCTGCCCGGCGAATACGGCATCCTCATCGACCTGCTCTACTGGCCGGTCGTGATCGTCGGCTCGGTGTTGTTCCTGACGGTGCTCTACCACGTCAGCGTGCCCGTTCGGACGAAGTGGTACCGCGAGCTGCCCGGCGCCATCCTCGCGTTGTTCCTGTGGATCGTCTGCGCGGCGGTGCTGCGGGCCGTGCTGGCCGCGTGGTTCTCGCCCGTCTCCGTCTACGGCTCCCTGGCCGCGCCCATCGCGCTGCTGCTGTGGTTGTACATCACCGCGCTGGCCGTGCTCATCGGCGCCATCCTGAACGCCGAGGTCGACCGGCTCTGGCCGGGCGTGGGCCGTACGAACAACGCGTGATCCGCCGTCCGGCCCCGCCGATCCCGCCGGGCGCGGTGAGCGCGCCGCGCCACCGTCAAGGCCGTCGGCCTAGAACGATCACGCAGAAGTGAGAGCCTGCCGCATCCGCTATCGTCTAGGACGAGACGCGACTGGCGCATTGGGTGGGAACGACCACCGGGGAGCGAAAGGAGCGAAGGCCGTGCGCCTGGGTCTTCGCAGATCGTCACCGATGACAGGGGAATCATGAGTTCTCTCTCTAGCGTCGACCCGCAGCTCGCCGAGCTCATCCAGGCGGAGGAGCGGCGGCAGGCCGACACCGTCAAGCTCATCGCGTCCGAGAACTACGTGTCCAAGGCCGTGCTCCAGGCCACCGGCACCGTCCTGACGAACAAATACTCCGAAGGCTACGCGGGCAAGCGCTACTACGAGGGCCAGCAGGTCATCGACCAGATCGAGACGCTCGCCATCGAGCGCGCCAAGGCGGTCTTCGGCGTCGGCCACGCCAACGTCCAGCCCTATTCGGGCTCGCCCGCCAACCTCGCCGTCTACATGGCGTTCCTGGAGCCCGGCGACACCGTGATGGGCATGGGCCTGCCCTTCGGCGGCCACCTCACCCACGGCTGGTCCGTCTCGGCCACCGGCAAGTGGTTCAACCCGGTCCGCTACGGCGTGCGCAAGGACACCGGCCGCATCGACCTCGACGAGGTGCGGCAGCTCGCCCTGGAGCACCGCCCCAAGCTTATCTTCTGCGGCGGCACCGCCATCCCGCGCACCATCGACTTCGAGGGCTTCGCCTCGATCGCCCGTGAGGTCGGCGCCGTGCTGGCCGCCGACATCGCCCACATCGCGGGCCTGGTGGCGGGCGGCGCGCACCCGTCGCCGGCGGGCCACGCCGACGTGATCTCCACGACCACGCACAAGACGCTGCGCGGCCCGCGCGGCGCCATGCTCATGGCCGACTCGGAAGAGCACGCCAAGGCGCTCAACAAGGCGGTCTTCCCCGGCCTGCAGGGCGGCCCGCACAACCACACCACGGCGGCCATCGCCGTCGCGCTGCACGAGGCCGCCCAGCCGGCCTTCCGCGACTACGCCCACCAGGTCGTCGCCAACGCCAAGACGCTGGCCGACGAGCTCGCCTCACGCGGGTTCGACCTCGTCTCGGGCGGCACCGACAACCACCTGATCCTGCTCGACCTGACGCCCAAGGGCATCGGCGGCAAGCCGGCCGCGCAGGCGCTCGACCGCGCGGGTCTGGAGACCAACTACAACACGGTGCCGTTCGACACGCGCAAGCCGTTCGACCCGTCGGGCATCCGCATCGGCACGCCGTCGGTCACCTCGCGCGGCATGGGCGAGGCGGAGATGCGGCAGATCGGCGCCTGGATGGACGAGGTCGTCACCGCCGTCGCCAAGGGCGACGCCGACGACGTCATCACGCGCGTCCACCACGAGGTCAGCGAGCTCACCGCGCAGTTCCCCGCGCCCGGCCTCTGAGGAGCGAGCCGCCCGCGCGGTTCCTCGGACCCGGTCTCTGAGAAGCGAGCCGCGCGGTTCCTCGCACCCGGTTCCTGGAGCCGCGGCGGAGCCGGGCGCGCGTGCTCCGGTTCGCGCAGATTTTTCGGTACGGCGGTGCCGGCGGCACGCCTGCCGCCGCACCCCGCCGGGGGCCTCCAGGGTGACGCCCGCTGACCCGCACGTGGTGGGCCGCCGTAACGGCGCTCCCTTGACCATGGCCGTGGTCAGGGGGCGCCCGCCGGGACCGGTCCCCCGCGGGGACGCCGGTGTGGTCACAGCTCGGCCAGCACACCGTCCCTGACGGTGGCGACGGGAATCACGTGGTGGTCCGGGCGGGCGGTCTCGCCGCGCGCGTCCACGTAGGCGCGGCCCGGGGGAGCGGCGCCGGCCAGGCGGAAGATCGTGGCGTGGCGGATCGTGCCGTCGTCGCCGAGCCACGGCCGGTCCGTGCGCAGGATCCGGCGTGGCGTGGCCGTGACCGCCTCGATCGCCCGTTCCAGCTCCATACCGCAGTGCAGCAGCTTGGTGAGCGTGGTGGCCAGGTCGTGCACCGGGCCCGCGATGTTGCGTACGTGGAGGTCGGTGCTGATCGTGTGCGGCGGGAAGCCGGTCTCCAGCGCCCGGGCGGCCACGCCGAAGCTGAAGCTGGCCGCTCCGTGGCCCACGTCCAGCAGCACGCCGCGATCGAGGGCGCGGGCCAGGGCCGGGGCGGGGGCGCCCCCGGCGAGCCAGGGGGTGCCGGTCTTGCCGTGGTAGCAGTGGGTGACGACGTCCCCGGCGTCCAGGAGGTCGAGCACGTCGCCGATCAGCGGCGGGGCCTCGCCCACGTGCACGAGCAGCGGCAGGCCCGCCTCCCTGGCCACCAGGCGGCCGAGCTGGAGCGGCTGCAGGCCCATCGCGCCGACGATCGCGCCGCTGGATCGCACCTTCACCCCGCAGACGACGTCCCGGTGCCGGTCGAGGGCGGCGAGCGTGGCGTCCACGTCGATGAACTCGGGGTCGGCGGTCTCGCGCAGATGGACCAGGCCGTGGGAGCCGATGTTGAGCCAGGCGCGCACCTGTGTCCTGGCCGCCGGGAGGACGTAGCGGACGAGGCCGTCGATGGTGGCCTGGCCCGCGCTGCCCGCGTCGGCGACCACGTGCACGCCCGCGTCCAGACCGGCGCGGTCGGGCGCCACGCTGATCTGCGTCATGGCGTCGTAGACGTGGGTGTGCAGGTCCACCCATCCGGGACTGACGTAGAGCTCGCCGGCCGCGTCCCGGAACGCCTCCCGCTCCGGCCGGGTCGTCAGGCGGGCACGGCCGTTCACCAGCGTCAGGCGGCCGGCCGCGCCGGCGCGGCCGGGTGCTCCGAGCACGCGCAGGGGCGTGTCGAGGGCTGCCGGGATCATGACAGGGTCCTGGTGACGGCGGCGTTGTGGAACGTGCGGCGGATGCGGGCGATCCCGTTCGAGTCACGGCTCGGGTGCACGCGGTTGGTCAGGAGCACCGCGTAGAAGTCCAGCTCGGGATCCACCCACAGGCTCGTCCCCGTGAACCCGTCGTGCCCGTAGGCCGACGGGGTGAGCAGGTCGCCGCCGCTGCCCAGGCGGGGCTCGTGCCCCTTCCAGGCCAGTGCGCGGCCGCCGGTCCTGGTGCCGGTCATGACGGCCAGCGTGTGCGGCGCGACGACGCCGTCGCCGCCCCTGCACAGTGCCTGACCCAGCTTCGACAGGTCGTCAAGGGTGCCGAACATGCCCGCGTGCCCGGCGACGCCGCCGAGCACCTCGGCGTTCTCGTCGTGCACGGTGCCCTGCACGATCCGGCCCCGCCACGGGCAGTCCTCGGTGGCCGCCGCCCGCGCGCGGTCGTGCTCGGGAAGCAGGAAGCGTGTCTCGTCCAGGCCCAGGGGAGCGGTGACGCGCTCGCGTACGAGCCGGTCGAGCGGAACCCCCGCGGCGCTCTCCGCGATCATTCCGAGGATCATGAAACCCTGGGAGCTGTACTCGACGCCCGGCCGCTCCCGCAGCGGCAGGCGGACGAGCGTGTCGAGCAGGTCCCGGCGGGTGGGGCAGTGGCGGTAGAGCGGCTGCCGGCCGGGGATGCGCGAGGTGTGGGTGAGCAGTTCGTGGACGGTGATGCCGGCCTTGTCCGTGCCGGCGTAGTCGGGCAGCCAGGACTCGACGGTGTCGTCCAGGGTGAGCTCGCCCGACTCCACCAGCGCCATCACGGCGAGCCCGACGATCGGCTTGGTGACCGAGGCGAGGTCCCACAGGGTGTCGTCGCCCACCGGGGCGCCGTCCCGGCTCAGCGTGCCGAGCGTGTCCCGCCCGACCGGCCCGGCCGACGTGCCGTAGGCCCAGGCCGCGCCCGAGAACTCGCCCTTGTCGTGGGCCCTGGCCAGAATGCGGCCGGCTGTCATGCGTTCCTCCCCAGTGCCGCGGAGACCCGGGCGGCGGCGGCCACCACCAGCGGGCCGAGCAGCGGCACGTCGTCCTCTTCGAGATTGAGCGTCAGCCCGGCCACGCTGACCGCGCCCACCGCCGTCCCCGCCGCGTCGTGCACCACCGCTCCGACGCAGCGCACGTTCGGCTCGTTCTCCTCGTCGTCGATCGCGTACCCGCGCTGCCGTACCGCCTCCAGCTCGGTCATGAGCAGGTCGAGGTCGGTGATCGTGGCGGGCGTGTTGCTGATGAGCGGCGCGGTCGCCGCCAGCACCGCGCGCACCTCCTCCTCGGGCAGGTGGGAGAGGATCGCCTTGCCGATCGCGGTGCAGTGCAGCGGGATCTGCGTCCCGACGCGGGAGGCCATCCGGTACGGCTGCTGCGACTCGACCTTGGCGAGGTAGACGGCCGACGAGCCGCTGCGGATCGCGAAGTGCACGGTGTGCGAGGTGTTGCGCTGCAGGTTCTCCAGGATCGGCCGGACGAGGGTCGTCATGTCCCGGTCGGTGAGCGCCGCCCCGGCCAGCGCGAGGACGGCCGGACCCGACGCGTACGTGCCGTCGCCGTGCGAGACGGCGTACCCCTGGGCGATGAAGATCTGCAGGATCCGGTGCACGGTCGTCTTGTTGATGCCGGTCCGCTGCGCGATGTCGGCCAGGCGGCGGGGTTGGTCGTGGCTGGCCAGCGCTCCTAAGACGACGAGCGTCTTCTCCACGGAATTCATGGTGACTGTCCCAAAAGGGTTGACGGACATAACCGAAACGGGTCATATTCAACCACGTGATACGCCATTTCACCATGTGAAACGCAAGAAAGGGAGGCGGGGGCTTATGTTCGACCGTGCGTTGCTGGCCCGCCGGGACCTGTTCAAGATCGGCGGCCTGGCCGCGGCGACGGCCTCCCTCGGGGCCTGCGCGAGCACGAAGCCCTCCGGCGGCGGACAGGGAAGCGCCGGGACCGCCCTGCGGGTCTCGCTCGCCTCCGACGCCACCACCCTCGACCCGCAGAAGCAGGGCGACCTGCCCTCCATGAACGTGCTGATCAACGTTTTCGACACGCTCACCGTCCGGGACACCGACGACAAGCTCTCCGGCGGCCTGGCCGAGCGCTGGGAGTCGAAGGACGACAAGACCTGGCGCTTCCACCTGCGCAAGAACGTCACCTTCCACAACGGCGAGCCCTGTGACGCCGCCGCCGTCGCGTACAGCATCGAACGCCTGATCGACCCGGCCACCCGGTCGCCCATCGTCGAGCTGCGCCTGGTCACCGGCGCGAAGGTGATCGACCCGCACACGGTCGACCTGGTCACCAAGGAGCCCGACCCGATCCTGCCGGCCAAGCTGTCGTTGTTCGGCGGCGTGATCGTGCCGCCCAAGCACATCAAGGAGAAGGGCGAGAAGGCCTTCGCCGAGCATCCGATCGGGACCGGCCCGTTCACGTTCGAGCAGTGGCAGCGCGACAGCCAGATCACGCTCAAGGCCAACCCGGACTACTGGAACGGCAAGCCCGCCGTCGAGCAGCTCGTCTTCAAGGTCATGCCGGACCCGTCGTCGTCGCTGGCCGCGCTCCAGTCGGGCGAGGTGGACATCGTGACCGGCCTGACCCCCGACGCCGCGCAGCAGCTCGGCGACGCCCCCGGCTTCAAGGTCGTCACCTCGCCGGGCGTGCGCACGTTCTTCGTCTCCCTCGACACCGAGGAGGGGCCGCTGAAGGACAAGCGGGTGCGCCAGGCGCTCAACCACGCGCTCGACGTGGACGCCCTCATCGCGTCGGTGCTCAACGGCGCCGCCGAACGCACCCCGACCCTCATCCCGCGCCAGGCGTTCGGCTTCGACCCCGCGATCAAGCCGTACCAGCACGACCTGGCCAAGGCGAAGAGCCTGCTCGCCGCGGCCGGGCACCCGGACGGGTTCTCGCTCAAGCTCTCGTCCTCCACGGCCGACAAGGACATCACCCAGGCCATCGCGGGCCAGCTCGCCGAGGTCGGGGTCAAGGCCGAGGTGTCGCTGCTGGACCCGGCCACGTTCAAGGGCCGCCTGGTCTCGGACAACCGCAAGGCGCTCGGCGCGATGTACTTCGTCGGCAACTCCGGCTGGACCATGGACGCCTCCAGCAACCTGCAGTCGTTCGTCCGGCACGACCGCCGCCAGAGCCGCTGGAACAACCCGGAGGCTGACGCGCTCATCGACAGGGAAGAGCAGTCGGTCGACCCGGAGGTGCGCCAGGAGGCGTTCACCGAGCTGCAGAAGATGCTGATCGAGGAGTCGCCGTTCCTCTACCTCTACCAGGCGAGCATCCTGTACGCCGTCAGCGACAAGGTGCAGTGGAAGACCAACGCCAACGGCACCCTCGCGATGGCGAACGCCAAGCTCGCGGCCTCATGACGGGATTCGTCGCCCGGCGGATCGGCCACACCCTGCTCGTCCTGTTCTGCGTGGCCACCGTCTCGTTCTTCATCGTCCGGCTGGCCGGCGACCCCGTACAGCAGATGTTGCCCCCGGAGGCCACCGCCGAGCAGGAGGCCACGCTGCGGGCGAGCCTCGGCTTCGACCGGCCGCTGCCCGAGCAGTACGTCTCCTACATGACGGGCCTGCTCAGCCTCGACTTCGGCCAGTCGGTGTTCTTCCACCGCCCCGCCTTCGAGGTCATCATGGAACGGCTGCCGCTCACGGTCGACCTGGCCGTGGCCGCGCTGGCGTTCACCCTGGTCGTGTCGATCCCGGCCGGGATCGTCGCGGCCGTCAAGCGGGGCAGCGCGACCGACACCTCCGTCATGGCCTCGGTGCTGGTCGGCCAGTCCACGCCCGCGTTCTGGGTGGGCATCCTGCTCATCCTCGTCTTCGCGGTCCACCTGCAGTGGCTGCCCGCCTCGGGCACCGGCTCGCCCGCCCACCTGGTGCTGCCCGCGATCACGCTCGGCCTCTACTCGGCCGCGATGATCGCGCGGCTGCTGCGGTCCTCGCTGATCGACGTGCTCGGCGAGGACTACATCCGCACCGCCAGGGCCAAGGGCCTGTCCGGGTTCATGGCGGTCACCTCGCACGGCCTGCGCAACGCGTCGCTGCCGGTCGTCACCGTCGTCGGCCTGGAGGTCGGCAGCCTGCTCGGCGGCGCCATCCTCACCGAGCAGGTCTTCTCCTGGCCGGGCATCGGGCGGCTGACCGTGGAGGCGATCACCTACCGCGACTATCCGCTGATGCAGGCCACGGTGCTGTTCCTGGCGGCCGTGTTCGTCGTCGTGAACCTGATCGTGGACCTGTCGTACGCCCTGCTGGATCCCCGGGTGAGGCTGAGCTGATGCCGACCGCAGTCCTGCGCGCGCTGCGCCGCAACCACGCCGCCAAGGTCGCCGTGGGCGTCATCGCCCTCGTCGTGTTCGTCGGCCTGTTCGCGCCGCTCATCGCCCCGCACGACCCGAACCTGCAGAACCTCGATCTGAAGCTGCGCCCGCCGTTCTGGATGAGCGGCAGCGAGCCCGGCTACCTGCTGGGGACCGACAAACTGGGCCGCGACGTGCTCAGCCGCATCATGTACGGCACCCGCGTCTCCCTCCTCGTCGGCCTGGCCGCCACCCTGCTGTCCGGCGTGGTCGGCGCCGTGATCGGGGTGATCAGCGGCTATTACCGGGGCTGGCGGGAGCAGGTGTTCATGCGCCTGGCCGACGTGCAGCTCGCGTTCCCGTCGATCCTGCTGGCGCTGGCCATCATCGCGGTGCTCGGGCCGAGCCTGTTCTTCATGATCCTGGTGCTCGGGCTGACCGGCTGGGTGTCGTACGCCCGCGTGGTCCGCGCCGAGGTGCTCTCCCTGCGGGAACGCGAGTTCGTCACCGCGGCCAGGGCCATCGGCGACACCGGGCCGCAGATCATGGTGCGCCACCTCGTCCCCAACATCGTCGCCCCCCTGGCCACCATCGGCACCCTCCAGGTGGCCGCGATGATCGTGGCGGAGGCGTCGCTCAGCTATCTGGGGCTCGGCGTGCCGCCCAGCGTGCCCACGTGGGGCAGCCTGCTGGCCGACGGCCAGCTCTATCTGCGCAGCGCCTGGTGGATCGCGGTCTTCAGCGGCGCTGCCATCATGATGACAACACTCGCGATCAACGTCACCGGCGACCTCCTTCGCGACGTCGCCGACCCGAAGGCCTACACCCGATGAACCTCGCCACGCACTACAGGTGCGACGACTGCCACGCCACCTTCCCGCTGAAGACCCCCGCCCTGCTCTGCGAGGCGTGCGGCGGCCTGCTCGAGATCGACTACGACCTCGGCCCCGCCGAGCCGCAGGACATCCTGGACCGCGCGGCGAGCCGCCGCCACCTGGGCTTGTGGCGCTGGTCGGATCTGCTCCCGCTGCCCGAGCTCGCCGAGCCCCTCCACCTCGGCGAGGGCGACACCCCGCTGATGCGCCCCAGGAGGCTGGGCCGCCACATCGGCCTGCCGGGCCTGCTGGTCAAGAACGACACGCTCATGCCCACCGGCAGCTTCAAGGACCGCGGGTTCTCCGTCGCGGTCGGCTTCGCCAGGGCTCTGGGCGTGACGCAGGCGTTCACCTACAGCTCGGGCAACGCCGGGGCCTCGTTCGCCGCCTACGCGGCCAGGGCCGGGATCGAGGCCACGGTCCTGGTCGAGGACGTCGCCAACGAGTCCAAGATCGCGGCCATCAGCCTCAGCGGGGCGCGCGTGCTGCGCCTGCGCTACCGGTCGAGCCTGGAGATCTTCGCCGGCGTGAGCGCCCTGTCGGAGGCCGGGTTCTACTGCTTCGTCAACTTCATCAACCCCGTGCGCCACGAGGGCATGAAGACGTACGCGTACGAGATCTGCGAGGCGCTCGGCTGGCGCGCGCCCGACGTGATGGTGCACCCGGTCGGCACCGGCGGCGGGTTGTACGGCGCGTGGAAGGGCTTTCGCGAGCTGAGGCGGCTCGGGCTGATCGACCGGCTGCCGAGGATGGTGGGCGTGCAGCCGGCCGCGTCCGCGCCGCTCGTACGCGCCTTCGCCGAGGGAAAGACGGTCGCCGGCCGCCACGGCGACGCCAACAAGACCGTCGCCCAGAGCATCGCGGGCGACGCGCCCATCCAGGGCGGCGCGCGGGTGTTGCGCGCCGTCTACGACTCGGGCGGCCGGGTCGTCGCGGTCGACGACAACGACCTGTTCGAGGCGATGCGGCTGCTCGGCGAGGAGGGCGTCTCGGCCGAGCCGTCGGCCGCGGCCTCCACCGCCGCGCTGCTGCGCGCCCGCGCCCAGGGCTGGGTGTCGGAGAGCGACACCGTGGTCAGCGTGGTCACCGGTGGTGCGCTCAAACAGCCGAGCGCCCTCGCCCAGGCCGCGCGCCCACCCCAGGGAACGGTCGAGGCCGACCCGGCCGAACTGCTGCGCATCTTCAGGGGAGGCGGCGGATGAGCCTGCTGGAGATCAACGACCTGCACGTGGAGTTCCGCCTGGACGCGGGCACGGTCCGGCCCGTCAACGGGGTGTCGCTGTCGGTCGAGGCCGGCCAGACGCTCGCCGTGGTCGGAGAGTCGGGCAGCGGCAAGACCGCGACCGCCCTGTCGATCCTGCGCCTGCACCCCACCCCTCCCTGCCACTACACCGGCGGCGAGATCCTCGCGGGCGGACGTGACCTGCTCAAGCTGCCCGAACGGGAGATGCGCCGCATTCGCGGCAACGAGATCGCCATGGTGTTCCAGGACCCCATGACCAGCCTCAACCCGCTCAAGACCGTCGGCGCGCAGATTGCCGAGTCGCTCCGCCTGCACCAGGACATGTCGAGGTCCGAGGCCAGGGCCCAGGCCGTGCGTGCGCTGCGCGAGGTCGGCATCCCCAACCCGGAGCGGCGGGCGGGGGAATATCCGCACCAGTTCTCCGGTGGCATGCGCCAGCGCGTCATGATCGCGATCGCGCTCGCCTGCCGGCCCAAGATCCTCATCGCCGACGAGCCGACGACCGCGCTCGACGTGACGGTCCAGGCCCAGATCATGGAGCTGCTCGCGGCGCTGCAGGATCGGTTCGGCATGGCCATCGTGCTCATCACGCACGACCTCGGCGTGGTGGCCCGCTCCGCGGACCGGGTCCTGGTCATGTACGGCGGCCGCCCGGTCGAGCTGGCCGCCGTGGACGAGCTCTTCGACGCGCCGCGCATGCCGTACACGAAGGCGTTGCTGCGCTCCATGCCCCGCTCCGACGTGCCGGGCGGGGCGCCGCTCGACCCGATCCCCGGCAGCCCGCCCAACCTGTTCGCGCCGCCCGGCGGATGCGCGTTCCACCCCCGGTGCGCTCTTGCCGTGCCCGAGTGCGCCACCGAGGTGCCGCCGCTGCTGGAGCGCGCGCCCGGGCACAGCGCCGCCTGCCTGCTCGAAGGGAGCCCGTAGATGGCCGAGCCGCTGCTGTCGCTGCGCCAAGTACGCAAGGAGTTCAGCTCGAAGGTGGTCGCTGTGGACGACGTGTCCTTCGACGTGTACCCGGGCGAGACGCTCGGCCTGGTGGGAGAGTCGGGTTGCGGCAAGACCACGCTGACCCGGCTCATCCTGCGGCTGGTCGAGGCCGGCGGGGGCGAGATCTGGTTCGACGGCAGGGAACTCCTCGGCCTGCGCCAGAAGGAGCTGCTGGGGGTGCGCGAGGACATGCAGGTCGTGCTGCAGGACCCGTACGCCAGCCTGAACCCCCGCATGCGCGTCGGCGAGATCGTCGCCGAGCCGCTGGTCACCCACGGCCGGGTACGCCGCCGCTCGGCCGCCGCCCGCGAGCGCGTCGCCGAGCTGCTCGACGCCGTCGGGCTGGAGGCGGGCAGCCAGGACCGTTTCCCGCACGAGTTCTCCGGCGGCCAGCGGCAGCGCATCGGCATCGCCCGCGCCCTGGCGCTGGAGCCGAAGCTGGTCATCTGCGACGAACCGGTCAGCGCGCTCGACGTGTCCATCCAGGCCCAGATCGTCAACCTGATGAAGCGGCTGCAGGCCGAGCGCGGGCTGACGTACCTGTTCGTCTCCCACGACCTGTCGATCATGCGGCAGATCGCCACCCGCGTCGCCGTCATGAACCTCGGCAGGATCGTCGAGCTGGCCGGCACCGAGAGGTTGTTCACGGCGCCGCGCCACCCGTACACGCACAGCCTGCTGTCGGCCGCGCCCGTGGCCGACCCGAAGGTGGAGCGGACCCGCCGGCGCATCGTGCTCAAGGGCGACCCGCCGTCGCCCGCCGACCCGCCGTCCGGGTGCAGCTTCCACACCCGCTGCCCGGCCGCTCGCGCCGAGTGCTCGGCCACCCGCCCGCCGCTGGCGCCCCAGGACGATCCCGGTCACACCGCGGCCTGCCTGTTCCCGGTGTCGGACGTGGCCGCCCTGACGTGAAGCGGCGCCCCGCCGCACGGGCTCGGGGTGCGGCGGGGCGCCGGGGCGAACGGGGCGGGCCGGAGTGCCCCGTCCGCGGTGGCGATGGTCAGACCTCGATGGTCAGCAGTTTCCTGCCGGTCGAGGTGACCACCTCGAAGTGGTCCACGTCCTTCAGCGGCGTGGCGCTGCCGCCGTGCATGTAGAGGGGGTCGGGCGAGCCCGGCACTCCGTACCCGGCTGGAGGCACGGACCATCCGGTCATCACCCGGCGTTCTCCCTTCTTGCCGACCGAGATCAGCTCGCACTCCAGCGGCCCCTTGACCCCGGCCAGCTTGAGCGCCGCGTGCGTGCCCCAGGCTTTGTCCTCCACGACCAGCCCGCCGGTCACCCCGTCGACGCCCTTGCCCTCGATGGGGGTGCCGCCGGCGAAGAACTGCTCGGCCGGGCCCATGTTCTCCGCCTCACCCTGCGCGACCGGCGGCTCGCCCGCGCTGAGCTGCGTGCCGACGGTCAGCCCGCCGGCGACCAGCGTGACGGCCGCCGCCATCCCGGCGGCGAACGTCCCCTTGCGCCGCCGCCTGTGCGCCGCCCTCCTGCGCCCGAGCCGGCCCGCCGCGTCGCCCTGCGAGAAGACGTCGCCGGAGGACGGCGGGCGGGGATCCTCGGGAAGAGGGCCGATGCCGTGCAGCACGCTCGCCACCCCGGCCAGGTCGGCCAGCTCGGACCGGCAGGAGGGGCAGCCGAGCAGGTGGGCCTCGAAGGCGAACTTGTCGTCCTCCTCCAGGAGGCCGAGGGCGTAGGCGCCGACGTCGGTGTGCTCGACGCGGGAGGTCATGCCGTCACCCCCCGCTCCTCCAGTGCGATCCGCAGCGCGCGAACGGCGTAGTAGACACGGGACTTCACGGTGCCGACGGGGATGCCCAGCGTCCGCGCGGCGTCGTTGACCGAACGATCGCGCAGGATCGTCTCGTTGAGGATCTCACGATGCGCCGGCGACAGCGCCTTCAGCGCCTCCGCCACGACCACCTGGTGCAGCAGCCCCTCCATCCCGTCGGGCACGGACATGCTCTCCAGCTGACCGTCGCCCGACTCCTGCGGGCGGGCGTCCCTGCGCCGCCGGTCGTCGATCACGATACGCCGGGCGACCGTGGCCAGCCAGGGCATCAGCGAGACCGCGTCGGGGTCGAGCCGTTCCGCACTGCGCCAGGCACGGATCATCGTCTCCTGCACCACGTCTTCCGCCCACTGCCGGTCGCCGGCCGTGAGCCTGATCACGAAGGCCAGCAGCGGCCGGTGATATTCCCGGTAGAGCGCGGACACGACCACCTCGTCGTCCGGCACCGCGTACGGCGCCACGCCGTCGCCGACGCCCACGCCGTCGTCCGGTCGCACCCGCCGGAGCCAGTGTCGTAGGCGCGGCCTGCCCATCGGGAGGGCCCCCTCGGCCGAGGGCGGGGGATACGTGCTGATCCGCATCATTCCCCTTTCTCGCGTCCGTCGGGAGGTGGTACGGCCGGCCGCCATGTCACGGTTCAACAGATCGCGATACTTAATGTGATTGCGCACGTCGGGGAGGGATGCGTAGAGTCGCATCGAGAACCGATCGAGGAGGTGAGGACCTATGCGGGCTGTTCTGCTCGTCATGCCGTCCGTCCACCTCCGGGCCCTCGTCTGAGCTGCCCGGCTCCTTCTCGCATCAAAGGGTTCACTGCCTTGTCTTACGATCTTTCCCTGCTCGGCTGGAGCGATGAGCGCGCCGCCGAGCTGCCCGCCGGCACCGTCCCCGGACGGGTCGCCCGCGTCGACCGCGGCGCCGCCGAGGTGATCGCGGCCGACGGCCAGCATCACGCCCGATACGCCGCTCCCGTACGCAGGGCGGCCGCCGCCGACCCGGTGGCGCTCCCGTGCGTCGGCGACTGGGTCGCGCTGTCCTGGCTCGACGAGGGCCGCTACGAGCTCGACCGGGTCCTGCCGAGGACGACCGCGTTCATCCGGGGAGGCGTCAGCCGCACCTCGGTCGGCGGCCTGTCAGGCGACGGCCAGGGCCAGGTGCTCGCGGCCAACGTCGACGTCGTCTTCGTGGCCGAGCCGTCCATGCACTCCACCGACTTCGCCGACCTCGGCCGCATCGAGCGGCTCGTCGCCCTGGCCTGGGAGTCCGGGGGCACCCCGGTCGTCCTCATCACCAAGTCCGACCTGTTCGAGCAGGGCCTCGACCAGTTGCTCGCCGACGTGCGGGTGGCCGCGCCCGGCGTCGACGTGCACGCGGTCTCCTCGCTGAACGGCGACGGCGTGCGGCTGGCCGGCGACTACCTCGAAGGCTCCCGTACGGCCGTCATCCTCGGCCCGTCGGGCGCCGGCAAGTCCACCCTGGTCAACGCCCTGGCCGGGGAGCCGGTCATGGTGACCCAGCAGGTGCGCGCCGCCGACGGGCGCGGCCGGCACACCACCGTGCACAGGGAGCTGATCCCGCTGGCCGGCGGAGGGCTGGTCATCGACACGCCGGGCATCCGCAGGATCGGCCTCTACGACATCGGCGAGGGCGTCGACCTGGTCTTCTCCGACATCGAGGCGCTCGCGGAGCAGTGCAGGTTCGGTGACTGCGGGCACGCGGGGGAGCCCGGGTGCGCGGTGCTGGCCGCCCTGGACAGCGGCGAACTGCCCGAGCGGCGCCTGCAGAGCTGGCGCAAGCTGCAGCGGGAGGCGGCGTGGATGGCCGCGAGGACCGACGCGCGGCTGCGCAAGGAGCAGCAGAACAAGTGGAAGGTCATCACCAAGGAGATGCGCCGCTCGGGCCGCAACCGCCCCTGACCCCGGCCGCACCTCACCACTGACCCGCCGGGCGACCGCCCGCCGGCCCGCCTGGTGTGGCGGTCCCTGGCGGTGTCTGGCGGTGCCTGGCGGTGCCTGGCGGTGCCTGGCGGTGCCTGGCGGTACCGCTGATCCCTGCCGGGGTGGCCGTTCGCCGTGACGGGAGGGGCGTGCGGAGGCGAGGAGGCCGTGCCGGCGGGTAGGCGAAAAGCATGATGCTATTCGCAGACCGGGCCGAGGCCGGCGCGCTGCTCGCCGAACGGCTGCGGGACGCCCGCGATCCCGTGGTGCTCGCGCTGCCCCGCGGCGGGGTGGCGGTGGCCGTGCCCGTCGCGCGCCGGCTCGGCGCCGTGCTCGACGTGCTCGTGACCAGGAAGATCGGCTACCCGGGGCAGCCCGAGCTGGGCGTCGGCGCGATGGCCGAGGGCGGTGAGCCCGTGTTCGACCTGACGTTGCTGCGCCGGCTCGGCCTGACCCCCGAGTCCGTCTCCGACGTGGTCGCGCAGGAGCGCCGCGAGCTGGCCCGCCGGGTGCGGGTCTACCGGGGTGAGCGCCCGCTGCCCCCGCTGCGGGGTCGCGACGTGATCGTGGTGGACGACGGCCTGGCGACCGGCGGCACCGCGCGGGCCGCGCTCAGGGCGGTCGCCACGGCCAAGCCCGCCACGGTGACGCTGGCCGTGCCGGTCGGGGCTCGCGAGACCGTCGCGTCCTTGCGGGAGGAGGCCGACGAGGTGGAGGTGCTGCTGACGCCGGCCGACTTCAGGGCCGTCGGGCAGTGGTACGAACGCTTCGACCAGCTCAGCGACGACGACGTTCTCGAACTGCTCCGAGAGGCGAGATCATGACGAGGCCCTGAACCGGTGGGCGGTGTGGACCGGGCTTATGGTTTCGGGGAAGCCGGGCGACGGGAGGCGAGGTCACGGTGGGCGGCGCGAGGAGGGCTCAGCCGACGAGCACGGCCCAGACGAGCTTGCGCTGGTCACCGGGGGAGAGCCAGCCCCATGCGGTGCAGAGGGCGTCCACCAGCCGCAGCCCTCGCCCGAACTCCGAGAAGACGTCGGGCGCGGCGGCCACCGGCACGGTGTGGCTGTGGTCGGCCACCACGCAGGCCAGCTCCGGGCCGTGGGAGAGCAGGCGGAGCTGGGCCACGCCGCCGCCGTGCCGCATGGCGTTGGTCACGAGCTCCGAGACGACGAGCTGGACGTCGAACGCCACCTCCACCACGCCCCACGCGGTGAGCGTCTGGTCGACGAACCGCCGCGCGCTCGACACGCACGAGGGCTCGAGGCGCTGGTGGAAGGGGAAGACGGCGTCGCACTCCCCGGCACGGCCCTCCACCAGGACGGACGAGAGCCAGCGCGGAGGCCGGGAACCGATGGCGGCTTGCGGCCGAGCGTCGAAAGTCGTCATTCAGGCCCCCGAAGCGCGGTCTGGTGATCCAATGCCCATCTTTACGGGGAGTGCTTACCGATGCAAGACTTTTCGTAGTTTACGGATGCGAATCGCATCTGCACGTGCAGATGATCTAGGAGCGATGCAGTGAGCGCACCAAGCACGGAGGGAAGGCTGCTCAGGCATTCCCCCGGGAGCCCGACGGTGCTGCGCATCCTCCTGGGCACCCAACTCCGCAGGCTCCGCACGGAGAAGGGTATCTCGCGCGAGGACGCCGGGTACTCGATTCGCGCATCTCACGCCAAGATCAGCCGGCTGGAGCTCGGCCAGGTCAGCTTCAAGAAGCGCGACGTGGCCGATCTGCTCACCCTGTACGGCGTCACCGACCCCGCCGACCGCGAGCCGCTGCTCGCCCTGGCCGAGCAGGCCAACGCCCCGGGCTGGTGGCACCAGTACGGCGACCTGCTGCCATCGTGGTTCGAGGTCTACATCGGCCTGGAGGGCGCCGCCTCCAGCATCCGCACCTACGAGAACCAGTTCGTCCCCGGGCTGCTCCAGACGCCCGCCTACGCCAGGGCCGTGATCGAGCTGGCCCACGAGAAGGCCGCGCGGTCGGAGCTCGACCGCCGGGTGGCGCTGCGCATGGCCCGCCAGAAGCGGCTGGACAGCGGCCTGACGTTCTGGGCGGTGATCGACGAGGCCGTCGTACGCCGCACGCTGGGCGGCCCGGAGACGATGAGGGAGCAGCTCGCGCACCTCCTCGACGTCACGGCGGAGCGCAACGTCACCGTGCAGCTCATGCCGTTCGACCGCGGCGGGCACGCGGCGGCCGGCGGTCCGTTCAGCATCCTGCGCTTCCCCGAGCGCGAGCTGCCCGACGTGGTGTACATGGAGCAGCTGACCAGCGCCCTCTACCTGGACAAACCCGCCGACTCCGACCACTACATGGAGGTCATGGACCGGCTCAGCATCCAGGCCGAGGAGCCCAAGGCGACCCGGCGTTTCCTGGAGCGGCTCATTTCCGGTTGAGCTGCTGATATGCCTGTGATCCACGGCATACCAGGATTTTTGGTCGTCCGGTATATGCGCCTCGGCACGCTGTCGTATTGTCAACTCGCAAGCGCGGATGCACGTGCATCCGTAAGATCGCGAGGAGTCGCCCCCATGCACGAGTTCCGGAACGGAACGCCCGCCGGCCGCCTTCCCGTCGTCTGGCGCAAGAGCAAGCAGAGCAACCCCAACGGCAACTGTGTCGAGGTCGCCGGCCTGCCCACGGGGGAGATAGCGATGCGCAACTCACGTTTTCCCGACGGGCCCGCGCTCGTCTACACGCAGGCTGAGATCACCGCGTTCGTCCTCGGAGCGAAGGACGGAGAGTTCGACGACCTGATCGTCTGAAGCGGGGTTTCGTCGCCGGGTGGGCCGGGTTACGGTCCGCCCGGCGTTTCTTTTCGGTCAGCGAGGCAGGGGCGTGCGGGCGCGGGCGTGTGCCCGCCGGACCGACGCGGGCGACGTACGGATGAGGCGTGCATGACGCGCCGGGCCGGCGCGGGCGACGTGGTGTGCGTGACGCGCCGGGCCGGCGCGGGTGACGGGCCGTCGCGCCCGGAGGGCGCGGGAACGCCGAAAGCCCGGACCCGCGCGGGGGACGCGCCGGGTGCCGGGCTCCGTGACGGGCACGCCGGGTTTCCGGCGGCCGCCGTGGATCGCGGCCGGGCGTCGCCCGGCCGGACCGCTGGGTGGTGCTGATGGTGCCAGGTGAGGTGCCTGATCAGGCAGTTGTTCCGACCGGGTTCGCCAGAGCCTGGACATGGAGGGCCAGGCTCTGGTTCATCGGGACAACTGCGTGATCACGCGATGCTGGTGACGCAGCCGGGTGTGTGTCAGGCGGCGGAGATGCCGGCGCTGGCCGCGCGGCGCATACGACGGCGACGCTCGCTCGCGCGCTCGTCCTCGTTGAGACCGCCCCACGTGCCGTACTTCTCGGGCCGGGACAGCGCGTAGTCAAGGCACTCGGTGCGGACGGGGCACTGGGCGCAGATCGCCTTCGCCTTCCGCTCACGTACGTCACGCTCGGGCTGCCGCTCCCCGTCGGGGCCGAAGAAGAGCACGAGGTCCTCACCCCGGCACGCGGCATCATCCTGCCAACCCCAGCTGGGGCGCGGGCGGGCGAGCTGCCGACGTACCTGAGACATGAGAAAACCACCTTCGTGAGAGGTATTTCGGAATTAAGCCGCATTGGACGCTTGTGGCGTCACTGTTCCAACGCAAGGTCGGGCCGTGATGTTCCCTGGTCAGGCGAGAGCAGGCGTGGCGTACCGCACAGGCGTGAGCCTGTCCAGCGAAACCAGCCGGTAGGTGGTGATCGTCTCGGCGCAAGCCGTGCCACACGGCGCTGTGAACGCCGATGGCTCAACCACAACCTGGAACCGGACGTCGCCGCAGCGCACAATGGCTTCGGTGACGTCGCCGTCCGACCTGGAGGATTCCACGGCCACCGCGCCGACGGAGCGCTCTCCCGTATGGGCTCGGGCGAAGTGCTCCACGGCTTGCAATGGCTCAGGGATGCCTGCGCGTCCCCGGTAGCGGTCGAGAATGATCTCGCCCGACCGG
Source organism: Nonomuraea mesophila (assembly GCF_004352805.1). Lineage (NCBI taxonomy): Bacteria > Bacillati > Actinomycetota > Actinomycetes > Streptosporangiales > Streptosporangiaceae > Nonomuraea > Nonomuraea mesophila. Next base: position 7,396 of record NZ_SMLD01000037.1, on the reverse strand, counting down.
TACGCGTTAGCCGCTGCCAGTGCAGCAGCCTGAGACATGCTGCCGTAGAAAATTCCGTGTGGCAAGCACACGAGGTTGGCGGCGTAACGATCGCCGCCAACGTGTGACGTTTCCCACACTCTGTCCGGCAAAGATTCGGCCAGTGACCGAGCGAGGGGTAGTCCAATGCGGGCGCAGCACACATTGCGCTTGGCGTGCGTGCAGACCAGAAATACCGGCTCGTCTTCAAGTATGCAGGACTCCGGGACCACTCCGGTCACGAAAGCGTCCAGGTCAAGATCGTCGGGACCTGCGACGACGCCCCCCGCGAGCCACGGACGATCACCTGCGGCGTGTCCCAATAGCACACGGATGCCCTGCTCCTGCTGGCGGGTCCGCTTCCCCGGGCGGCGGATCAGCTGGGGCCTGATACCGCGTTCGAGCGCCCGGCGGACGAGTTCGGAGATTTCTTCAGGAAGTTCGAAGTTTTCCAGGCGGGAAGGCCACGCGCCGGTGTATTCGATGAGCAGCCAGAGCCTGGCCCCCACGGTGGCACTGGCCAACGTGGGCACCTCCCCCGTGTGGCACCCGCTGGGATGCTCGCAGCTCCTCGCCAACGCCTGTGCTCCCTTCCCGTCAGATTAGGTAAGCCTAATCTAACGGGTCGGTGCTACCGGGCGTGGGGTGTTCCGCGCAGTACGTCCCGTGTCGCGGCCAGCGCGCGCTCCCTGTCCCGCTCGACCAGGCCGATCCTGGTCCGGCGGTCCAGCAGGTCGCTCTCGTCGAGCGCGCCCTCGTGCAGCACCGACCACAGCAGCTCGCCCTGGGTGATGCCGAGCCCGACCTCCTCGGGGTGCGCCTTGACGAGCTCGTGCACGGCCTCCGCCTCGCTGCCGTACCGCTCGGCCAGCCCCACCGGCACCCCCGGCGGCTGCGGGCCCGCCCCCACGAGCGGGATCTTCCTCGTACGGCTCCGCCGGCCCGGCGACCTCGCGGCCGAGACCGCCCGATCCACCGCGTCCTCGGCCATACGCCGATATGTCGTGAGCTTGCCGCCCACGACCGTGACGAGGTTGCCCTCGGACACCACCGCGTGCCTCCGGGACAGGTCGGACGTCCGCCCGTCGGCCGCCAGAAGGGGCCTGAGGCCCGCGTACGCGCCCGCAACCGCCTCTCTGGTCACCGGAGCCTCAAGAACGCCGTTCAGCACCTCCAGGAGCGTTCTGACGTCTTCCTCGGGCGCCTCGGGCACGTCCGGCACCGGTCCGTCCACCGGCTCGTCCGTGAGCCCGACGTGGATGCGGCCGTCGTGCTGGGGGAGCACGAGGGCGAACCGGTTGCTCTCGTCCGGGATGGGCACGTGCATGCCCGCGATCAGCCCGGGCAGCGTCCCCGGCGACAGGACGAGGTGGGTGCCGCGCGACGGACGCAGCCTCACCTGCGGATCCAGCGATCCCGCCCACACCCCCGTCGCGTTGATCACCGCTCCGGCCCGGATGGTGAACTCCTCGCCCGTCAGCTCGTCGCGTACGTCGGCGCCCTCGGGCGAGAGCCGCAGCGCGCGGCAGCGGGTCAGCACGCGGGCGCCGTGCGCGGCGGCGGTCCTGGCGATCGCCACCACCAGCCGGGCGTCGTCGAGCAGCCGCCCGTCCCACGACAGCAGCGCGCCGCGCAGGCCGTCGCCGTCGAGCACGGGCGCGAGGGTGCGGGCGCGGGCCGCGGTCAGCCGCGTGGGGCCCGGCAGCAGGCGGCGCGGGGTGCGGGCGGCGGCCCGCAGCGCGTCGCCCAGCCGGTAGCCGGCCGCCATCATGAGCTCCCGGCCCCGCGAGACCGCGGGCGTCAGCGGCAGCACGTACGGGTGCGCCTTGACCAGGTGCGGAGCCGTCGTACGGAGCAGGACGCCACGCTCGGCCGCGCTCTCGTGGGCCACGTCGACCTGCCCCCTGGCGAGGTAGCGCAGCCCGCCGTGGATGAGCTTCGAGCTCCATCGCGACGTGCCGAACGCCAGGTCGTGGGCGTCGATCGCGGCCACGCGGAGCCCCCGGGACGCGGCGTCGAGCGCGGCCCCCGCGCCGGTCGCGCCGAGCCCCACCACCAGCACGTCCATCCGCTCCTCGGCGACCCGGCGCAGCTCGCGGGCCCGTCTGCGGGCGTTCAGCGAACTTCCGGCGGCAGGCTCGGTCATCAGCCCGTCACCCTCTCCGCGGGGCGGGCGGCGGTGGCACGTTCAGCTGCTCTCTCGTCGGTCAAGGTATCCCTCCAGCAAGGCGGCGAGTTCGGTGTCGAGGTCGTTCACGGTCACGGGGTCGAGCATGGTGGGAGCCGACAGCAGGAACGACTGGGCCACCAGCAGCACCGCTCTGGCCCTGCGCGGATCGCCGAAGCCCCGCTCCAGCACCTCCAGCACGGCCTCGTGGGTCGCCCCGCGCCGGTCGAGCAGGTAGGGGAGCAGCAACTCGGGATCCACCTCCACGATCTTGCGCCACAACGGGTGCGCGCGCAGCCCTCGCACGCCCGCGACGACCGCGCGGACCGGGTCGGACATGTCAAGCTCCGCGACCACTCGTACCCACTCCCTGGTCATCACGTCGGCGACCAGCGTGCGCACGTCCGGCCAGTGGCGGTAGAGCGTCATCCGTGACACTCCCGCCCTGCGCGCCACGTCCGTGAGCGTCGTCCTGCGCACTCCGTAGGCCAGCACGCAGTCGCGGGCGGCGTCCAGAACGCCGTCATTGTGACGAATCGACGTCATGTGTCACAGTGTACCCATGCCTGGTGAACCCATGTCATGGTCGGGCTGGGGCGACCCCGCCCGCGCCCGGGAGCTGCCCGAGCAGGTCCGTACGCTGCTGCACGACCTGCTCGGCGTACGCGCGCCCGCCACCCCCGCCGCCTCCCTGGAGTCGGTGCGGCTCCCGCCGGTCGCCCTGTCGGGGCCGATGGTCGAGGCCCTCGCCGGCGTGGCCGGCGCGGAGCACGTCCTGACCACGCACGAGGCCCGCGTACGGCACACCCGCGGCAAGTCCACCCCCGACCTGCTGCGGATGCGTGCGGGGGACGGCTCCGACGCGCCCGACGCCGTGGTGTTGCCCGGCTCGCACGAGGAGGTGGCCGCGCTGCTGCGGCTGTGCTCCGCCGAGCGGATCGCGGTCGTGCCCTTCGGCGGCGGCACCTCGGTCGTGGGCGGGCTCGCCGCCGCCCGCGCCGGGTTCGCCGGGGTCGTCGCGCTCGACCTGGCCAGGCTCGACCGGCTGCGCTCGGTCGACACGGAGTCGATGGTGGCCGAGTTCGAGCCGGGCGTGCGGGCCTCGGAGGCCGAGCGGCTGCTCGCCGCGCGCGGGCTGACGCTCGGGCACTTCCCCCAGTCCTTCGAGTACGCCACGCTCGGCGGCTTCGCGGCGGCCCGCTCGAGCGGCCAGGCCTCCGCCGGGTACGGCCGCTTCGACGACATGGTCATGGGCCTCACCGTCGCCACCCCGGCGGGCACCCTCGACCTCGGCCGCGCCCCCAGGTCGGCGGCCGGGCCCGACCTGCGGCAGCTCGTCCTCGGCTCGGAAGGCGCCTTCGGCGTCATCACGTCGCTGCGCCTGCGGGTGCGCCGCGCGCCCGCCGAGCGCCGCTACCAGGGATGGCGCTTCCCGTCGTTCGCCGCCGGCTCCGCGGCCGTGCGGGCGCTGGCGCAGGAGGGGCCCCTTCCGGCCGTGCTGCGGCTGTCCGACGAGACCGAGACCATGATCGGGCCGGCCAGGCCGGACGCCATCGGCGCGGGCGGCTCCGGCTGCCTGCTGATCGCCGGTTACGAAGGCGCCACAGTGGCGGATCGGCAGGGGGCCGGCGCCGCCGTACTGGCCCGGCTGGGCGGCGAGCCGCTCGGCGCGGACCCCGGCGTGGCGTGGGAACGCGGCCGGTTCTCCGCGCCGTACCTGCGGGACTCGCTGCTCGCGGCCGGAGCCACCGTCGAGACGCTGGAGACGGCCGGGTTCTGGGCGAACCTGCCGCGCCTCTACGACGCCGTGCGGCTCGCCCTGCTCGGGGCGCTCGGCTCGCCGCTGGTGATGTGCCACATCTCCCACGTGTACGAGACCGGCGCCTCCCTGTACTTCACCGTCGTCACCCCGCAGGACGCCGACCCGCTCGCCCAGTGGCAGCGGGCCAAGACGGCGGTGAACACGGCCATCGTCGAGGCGGGCGGCACCATCACGCACCACCACGGGGTCGGCCGCGACCACCGCGACGCGTACGCGGCCGAGCTGGGTCCCGTCGGCGTGAGCGTCCTGGAGGCGGTCAAGTCCCGGCTGGATCCCGCGGGCGTGCTCAACCCGGGCGTGCTCGTGCCCCCGGCCGGGGGCTGCTGAGCCTCCCGGGCCGGCGTGCGGGCAGCGGCGGCGGGTGTGCGCGGTGGCGGGGGCACGGGGTGCCGGGGACGGCCGATCGGCCGGGTGGTCCGGTGGCCGGCCGGGTGGCCGGCCGGGTGGCGTCGGGTCGTCAGTCGGGTGGGAGGAGCCGGTCGGCCTCGGCCACCAGCGCGGCGGCCTCGCTGTAGCGGTGGAGGGCCTCCAGGACGGCGGCGAGCCGGTGCAGCGAGGCCACCAGCGGGGCGCCGCCGGCCGAACGGGTGAGCGCCACCGCCTCCTGGGCCATCGGCAGCGCCTCCATGGGGCGCCCCCGCCGAAGCATCAGCCGCGCCCCCGTGGCCAGGCACCTGGCCAGCAGCCCCGAGTACTCCTCAGGCGACTTCCCGACCAGAACCCGGCTCCTCGCGATGGCTTCGTCCAGGCTCTTGAACGCCGCTCCACCCCAACGGGGCCGAGTCTGCGCATAAGCCAGTAAACCCTCAATAGCGTCCACTTCGGATGTGCCTCTGCGGGTCGCGTCATCAGGGCCGTTACGGGTCATGGGAGCCTCCCCTCGGCGGTCCCAACCGCTTGCTTGGGGTGGTGAGGGTACACCATGGTGCACCCTCCGCGTCCCTGGCGGCACGGAGCGTTCAAGATGCGTGATCGGTAGATCACGGTAAAACTGTGGTCATGGTGGAAGTCGCGGCCGAACGCGCAAAGCAGCTCTCCTCGCGGGTGTCGGAGGCGGGCGCCGGGTGGGCGTGTCCGCAAGTGGGGACGTTCGAGCAGCTCAGACCGGACAGGCGGGGTTTCAGCTGGCTCAATCTCCGTACGTTGTGGCGCTCGCGTAATGAGGTGCTGGCCGGGTTGCTCGGTGATCCGTCGGGGCAGGTGCGGGCGCAGTGGGTGGCGGCTCAGGAAGCACGCGGGATCGATCCGGAATTTCGTATCAAGGCACCTGCCGGCGGAAATTTCAGTTTCTTGCTGCTCGGTGATACCGGTGAGGGAGATGCCTCCCAGTACGCCGTTGTTCCGGGAATGTTAAAACTCGGGAAGGAGACGTCGTTCGCCGTCATCGCGAGCGATGTGATCTATCCGACGGGATCGGGCAACGAGTACGACGACAAGTTCTTCCGCCCGTACAAGGACTATGACGCCCCCATCTACGCCATCCCCGGCAACCACGACTGGTACGACGGCCTCGGCGGGTTCATGCGGGTCTTCTGCGACGCCCGGCTCAAGCCGAAGCCCGACCGCGGGCTGCGGGGGCTGCTGTGGCGCAGACCGGAGCCGATCGACGAGGCGCGGCTGGCCGAGGCGCGGGAGCTCAGGGGCAGGCCGTCCCAGCAGGCGGAGCAGCCGGGGCCGTACTGGGTGATCGAGAGCGACAGCCTGCTGATCGTGGGGGTCGACACCGGCATCAGGAACACCATCGACAAAGGGCAGACCGCGTGGCTGCGGCGTGTCTCGCTCGACCCCCGTCCCAAGATCTTGGTGACGGGCAAGCCCATCTACACCGCCAACGCGTACAAACCGTCGCCGCTTGAGGAAGGCGGCACGATCGACGACATCGTGCGCGACCCCGCACACCGGTACGTCGCGGCCATCGGCGGAGACGTGCACAACTACCAGCGTTATCCGGTCAAGGTGGGCGACCGGGTGATCCAGTACATCGTGTCGGGAGGCGGCGGCGCGTTCATGCACGCGACGCACACCATCCAGCGCGTCGACGTGGCCGGCGTGCACGAGGACGACTTCCGGTGCTACCCGCTGCGCGGCGACTCGCTGTCGTTCTACAGCCAGCTCTACGCCACCAGGCTGCGGATGAAGTGGCTCTACCTCACCCCCGCCGAGGCCGCGTGCGTCATGTCGGAGCACGTCAAGAACCAGCCGGTCAGGACACCCGAGGGAACCGTCGCGATCACCCGCAGGATGCGGTGGGCGGCGCGGCTGCTCGGGGCCTGGCCGTGGCCGTTCAGGCTGCCCGTGGACAGGGTGTTCCACCGCTACCTGTCGGAGCTCTCCGACTGGGACACCCCGCCGTTCTTCAAGCAGCTGATGCACGTCACGGTCACGCCGGAGGAGCTGACGTTGCGCTGCTTCGCCGCCACGGGGTGCCTGGGGCAGGAGCTGGAACCGCCGCTGGAGGACGAGGTACGCATCAGCCTGGCGTGAGACCGGCCCGGGCCCGGCTTTGTCGGAGGCGTTTGGCACTCTTGACCCGTGCATGTCGTGGTCGCGGGGGAGACGCTGCTCCCGGTCGGTGGCGTCGCTCGCCGTCCCGCCGATCCGGCGCGGGCGGTCGCCGAGCTGGAGGCGTCCGAGCGCCCGCGCTGGGTCTGGGCCGACGCCCGTGAGGACTACGCGCCCCTGGTGGCGCGCGGGGTGCGGGTCGCGCGCTGCCACGACATCGCGCTTACCGAGGGGCTGCTGCTGGCGCACGAGGGCCGCTACGGCGAGGCCCGCTCCGCCAGGGCCGCGTACGCCAGGCTCCACGGGCTGGCGGTCCCCGACGACGAGCCGAGCGCGCCCGGCACGCTGTTCTCGCCCGAGCCGCTGGGCGCGGAGGCGGTCGCGGAGGTGCTGGCCGACCAGCTCGGGCGCATCGCCGCGCTGCCCGAGCCCGGAAGGTTCCGGCTGCTGGTCGCCGCCGAGTCCGCCGGGGCGCTCATCGCGGCCGAGATGGCGCACGACGGCATGCCGTGGCGCGCGGACGTGCACGACGAACTGCTGACCGAGCTGCTCGGGCCGCGGCCCGTGCACGGCATGCGGCCGGCCAGGCTGCAGGCGCTGGCCTCCGAGGTGGCGGCGGCGTTCGGCCACCCGGTCAACCCCGACTCGGTGCAGCAGCTCGTCAAGGCGTTCAAGGCGGCGGGGGTGACGCTGAAGACGACCAGGTCGTGGGAGCTGAAACGGGTCGACCACCCCGCTGTGGCGCCGCTGCTGGCTTACAAGGAGCTGGCCAGGCTGTTCAGCGCCCACGGGTGGGCGTGGGCCGACCAGTGGGTGCGCGCCGGCCGCTTCCGCCCCGAATACGTGGTGGGCGGGGTGGTCTCCGGCCGGTGGGCCACCAGCGGGGG
>NZ_SMLD01000379.1:0-1276 GCF_004352805.1 Nonomuraea mesophila | reverse complement strand
TGTGATGTCTCAGGACATCGGAAACCCTCGAACCTACGGGTTCGGGGGTTTCGTCGTGTTGGGGTTTGCCTGGGGTTGGTAGTCGCGGGCGGGGTCGATGGTCAGCTCGCGCAGGAGTTCTCCGGTGACGGCGTTGGCGATGCGGACGTGCAGGTCGTCGATCAGCAGGATGACGTGGGTTCGGGCGTGGGTTCGGCCGATGCCGATGTGGTGGAGGCGGCCGTTGACGCGCAGGGTGACCACGCCGGAGGGGTCGATGCGGTCGTGGCGGACGCGGGCGTGTGTGTCGGCGTCGCGGCTGCCGTCGGGCAGGGCCCTGGGCGAGGCTGTGTAGGCCGCTGCCGGGGTGGCGCGGCGCGGCAGGGACCGGTGCGGGCGGCGGTGGTTGTAGGCATCGGCGAAACGGTCGAGAAGCGTCTGCAGGTCGGCCGGGGTGGCCGGCTGGTCGGGCTGGGCGCGCAGCCAGTTCTTCATGGTCTGCTGGAAGCGTTCGACCTTGCCGCAGGTGGTGGGGTGGTTGGGGCGGCTGTTCTTCTGGCGGACGTGCAGGCGGCGCAGGTCGTGTTCGAAGGCGTTGCGGCCGCCGCGCCCCCCGGCCAGCCGGGTGGTGAACACCATGCCGTTGTCGGTCAGCGTGGAGGCCGGCACGCCGTGCGCGGCGACCGCGGCGCGGAAGGTGTCGCGCACGATCGGGCCGGTGACGCGGGCGTGCGCGGTCACCGACAGGGCGTAGCGGGAGTGGTCGTCCAGCCAGGACAGGATCTCGGTGTCGGTGCCGTCGGCGAGGCGGTAGTGGGTGAAGTCGGCCTGCCAGGTCTCGTTCGGCTGTTCTGCCTGGAAGCGGATGTAGGACGAGCGGGGCCGCTTCTTCGGCTCGGGTACCACCAGGCCGCGACGGGTGAGGTATCGGCTGATCGTGGCCCGGGACACCGTCCGCTGATGGTGCTGGCGCAGGTGCCAGGCGATGGTGTCCGGGCCGGCATCCAGGCCTTGCTCGGCGAGCTGTTTGCGGAGCCGGACGATCAACTCGACGGTGTCGGCGTCGATCGCGTTCGGCGAGCTCTTCGGCCCCCGGGAGCGGGGCTCGAACGCCGCCTCGCCCTCGGCCCGGTAGCGCGCGACGAGCTTGGACACCCAGCCCTTGGACACTCCGTAAGCGCGGGCGACCTCTGCCTGGGACCGGCCCTCGACGACAACAGCGGTGATGACAACTCTGGCCTTGGACACACCGCACACGCTGTTGATCGCGGCGGTTGCCTATGTCCTGAGACACACC
>NZ_SMLD01000378.1:0-1326 GCF_004352805.1 Nonomuraea mesophila | reverse complement strand
CGGCGTCAGGTGAGGTAGCGCAGCCACAGGTACGGCGCGGTCAGCGTGATGGTCACCACGGTGACGACCAGACCGTACTTGGTGAACTGCCAGAAACTGATCGGGGTGCCGTTGCGGGCGGCGATGCCGAGGATGACCACGTTGGCCGCCGCGCCCACAGCGGTGGCGTTGCCGCCCAGGTCGGCGCCGAAGGCCAGCGCCCACCACAACACCTGAGCCTGCTCATGACCGCCGCCCGCCTCGACCAGCTCGGCCACGATGGGACTCATGGTGGCCACGTACGGGATGTTGTCCACGATGGCCGACAACCCCGCCGACGCCCACAACAGGCCCATCGCGGTCAGCTCGGGCCGGCCCGCGGTGGCCGCCGTGGCCGCCTGCGAGACCTGACCGATCACCCCGGTCTCCACCAGCGCCCCCACCATCACGAACAACCCGGCGAAGAACACCAGCGTCGGCCACTCCACCTCCTCCAGCGCATCACCGGTGGTGACCTTCGTCGCCGCCACCAGCACCCCCGCCCCGAGAATGGCCACCACCGACGGCTCGTAGTGCAACACCGGATGCAGCACGAACCCCACCATGACCAGCGCCAGCACACTCAGGCTCTGCCACAGCAGCCGCGGATCAGCGATCGCCTCCCGCTCGTCCAGCACCATGATCTCCGCCGCGCGGTCCGGGTCGTAGCGGAAAGACCTGCGGAACAACACCCGGCACAACCCGACGAACACCACCATCAACACCACCACCAGCGGAGCCATGTGCACCAGGAAGTCGTTGAAGGTCAGCCCCGCCCGGCTGGCGATGATGATGTTCGGCGGATCACCGACCAAGGTCGCCGCGCCGCCGATGTTGGAGGCCAAAGCCTCGGCGATCAAAAACGGCGCCGCGTTCAACGCCAGCCGTTCACACACCAAAAACGTCACCGGAGCGATCAGCAGCACCGTGGTGACGTTGTCCAGCAACGCCGAAGCCGCGGCGGTGATGACCACCAGCAACACCATCAACCGGTACGGACGCCCCTTAGCCCGCTTGGCCGCCCAGATCGCCAGAAATTCGAAGATGCCGGTCTGTTTCAGCACCCCGACGATGACCATCATGCCCAGCAACAGGAAGATGACGTTCCAGTCGATGCCGGTGTGCTCGTCGAAGAACGCCGCACCGGCGTCGGTGGCATGGATCAGCAACATGAGCCCGGCACCGCCGAGCGCCGCCGCCACCCGGTGGATCTTCTCCGTGGCGATCAGCGCGTAGGCGCACAGGAAGACCGCCACCGCCAGCCATGCGGTCACGCTCACGCGGCCACCGCCCGGTCCAGCAGCGCCT
>NZ_SMLD01000377.1:0-1330 GCF_004352805.1 Nonomuraea mesophila | reverse complement strand
GTGAGCGGGATCAGGTCGTGGGACTCGTCCCCGTCCGGGTCGGTGGGGTTTGCGGGCTCCGGCGGTGATTGTCCGCCCGTGGGCCCCCTGTGTGGGGGGCGGAGCGGTCGTCGAGTCGGACAGGAACGCCAGGTGAACGTGGGCGACCATGACCAAGGTGACGTACCGGTACCAGGCGATGTGCTTACGGACCTGGTAATGGTCGAGCCCGGCCTCGTTCTTGGTGGCCTGGAAGCACTCCTCGATGCTCCAGCGGGCTCCCGCCACGCGGACCAGGGCGGTCAGAGCGGCCGGGCCGGCGGACCAGCACCGGTAGTAGGCCACCTCGCAGGGGTCGCTGATCGAGCGGCGAGCCAGCAGCCAGTCATGGGAGCCGTGCTCGCCGAGCGTGATCCAGGCCCAGTCGTAGAAACGGTGCCCCTTGGCGCCCTGACCGCAGGAGTAGCGCTGCCAAGCTGAGGCGGGCAAGGCGGCGACAGCCCGGTCGGCGCGGGTCTTGGCACCGGCCACGGTGATCGGATGGTCGCACGAGACCGCGAAGACCTGGCTCAGGCCACGGCTGCGGCACCGCTCACGCAGGACCGTATTGTCGCCGTAGGCCTCATCGCCGGTGACCCAGCCGAAGCTGAGCAGCACATCGTCGGCGGCCCGCTCGATCATCTTCCAGGCCAGCTCGGGCTTGGTCGCAAAGACCGTGCCCGGCGGCACCCCGGCCTCGGCCAGGCGGTGCGGCGCAGCGAACCAGGCCGCGGGCAGGTACAACTCCCGGTCGATCAGAACCCGCCGCCCGCTGGGTGTGCTGTAGGAGGCGAACACGCCGATCTGGCAGTTGGTGATCTTCCCTGCGGTGCCGGTGTACTGCCGCTGCACCCCTGCCGAGCAGCCGCCCTTCTTCTCGAACCCGGTGTCGTCGATCACCAGCACCCCCGCCAGGTCACCGAATCGCTCGCCGACCTGCGCTCGCAGCGCATCGCGGACCTGGTCGGCGTCCCACCGGGCGTGGTTGAACAGTCGCTGCATCCCATCGGGACAGGTGTCCCCGGCGTACTCGGCCAGCGACCAGCCGTTCTTCCGTTCCAGATCACTCAGCAGCCCTTCCAGGCAGGCCCGTGCCCGCAACCGCGGCTCGCGCCGCCCGAAGAACGGTGCCAGCACCTGGGAGAACAACTCATCCAGTGCATCGTCCCAACACGCTGGGCCGGCCTGGGCTACCGTGGACCACACGGCCATCGTCCGATCACCTTGGAGCGTCACAACCCCATGGTCTCGGCGATGGCCGTCTCACGTTCGGGACTTCGACCAGCCCGAACCTCGAAGTGCGGCTGGAGTA
>NZ_SMLD01000376.1:0-1358 GCF_004352805.1 Nonomuraea mesophila | reverse complement strand
CTGTGAGGATGGTGGTGTGCCGCTTCGAGCCCTGGCTTGACTCGCGCGAGAACAGACCATGGTGTCTTGGCTTGGATCTGTCGGCCGGGGTTTCGAAGTGGTGCTCGCTGTCACCGGGGCGTCGGAGCGTGTCTCGATAGGGGCCTTGCCGCGAACAAAGCACCGTCACAGTTCTGACCGCTCCTGCCGCCCCGACGACGGCTGACCAGCCCCCACGCCGAGCAGGAGCCGGACCACGATGACCAGCATGCCGCACACCAGCACGCTCGTGCACACGGGCCCGGACCGCCAAGTGGTGGTCCTGGGCGTCGACACGCATAAAGACGTCCATGTGGCCGCCGTGCTGACCGAGATGGGATCCGTGCTGGGCAGCAGCGGCTTTCCCACCGGCTCGGACGGCTATGCGCAGCTGCTGGCCTGGGCGCGATCCTTCGGTGTGCTGCGCCGGGCCGGAGTGGAGTGCACCGGCTCCTACGGGGCCGCGCTGGCCCGCGTCCTGGCCGCCGAGGGCGTGGAGGTCTTCGAGGTCAGCCAGCCGGACAAGGCCGCCCGCCGCCGCCGGGGTAAGTCCGATGAGGTGGATGCCGAGGCCGCCGCCCGCGCCGTGCTGTCGGGTCGGGCCACCGCCATCGCCAAGTCCGGCGATGGGCCGGTCGAGATGGTCCGCCTGCTGCGCCGGACCAAGGAATCGGCGGTCAAGGCCCGGACCCAGGCGATCAACCAGCTGCGAGCCGCTTTGGTGGTGGCCGATCCCGGCCTGCGGGCCTCCTTCGACGGCCTGGGGGCCAAGGCCCTGATCCGCCGCTGCGCCGACCTGGCTGTCGGTCCGGTGGCCGACGTCGACAGCGCCACCCTCTATGTGCTGCGCCTGCTGGCCACCCGCATCCAGTCGCTGTCGCAGGAGATCGACGCCCTGGAGCAACTGATGGAGGAGGTGATCCGCCGTCACGTCCCCGCCCTGCTGGACCGCGTGGGCATCGGCCCGGACACTGCCGCCGCCCTGCTGGTCACGGCCGGAGACAACCCGCAACGGCTGGAGAAGGAGGGCTCCTTTGCCGCCCTGTGCGGGGCCAGCCCGGTGGAGGCATCGTCCGGCAAGTCCCAACGCCGGCGCTTGAACCGAGGCGGCGACCGGCAGGCCAACGCCGCCTTGTACCGCATCGTCCTCACCCGGCTGCGATGGGACGACCGCACCCGCGCGTACCTGCAACGGCGCACCACCGAGGGCAAGACCCGCCGCGAGGTCATCCGCTGCCTCAAACGCTATGTCGCCCGCGAGGTCTACGCATTGATCAAAGCAGCGACAGCCGACCACGCTCCTGACCCAGCCTGACCACTTGACGAACATAGGGGCATCC
>NZ_SMLD01000375.1:0-1391 GCF_004352805.1 Nonomuraea mesophila | reverse complement strand
GCCGCCGCCCCGGGATCCGCCTCCCTAGCTTGCTCTCCTCCGACCCCCTTCGCCCGCCCGGCGGCCGCTCCGGGATCCGCCTCCCGCGTCTGCTCCCCTCCGGCCGCCTCGACTGAGGGCACGTCGTCGCGGGCGGCGTCGTCCGGGCCGGCCGTGCTCTGTGCCGCTTCGTCCCGGCTCTCCGCCGTCTCGCCAGGATCCGTGACCTCGCCGGCCGCCTCGGGCCGCCGGCCCGAGGCGGTCAGGGCGGTGGCGTAGGTGTCGGCGTAGCCGGAGATCCAGCGCTCGCGGTGCTGGATCAGCGTGCGGCCGCGCCGGGCCAGCATCTCGCCCAGCGTGTGCCGCAGCGCCGGGTCGCGCAGGGCGGCGAAGCGAGCCTCCTGCACCGGCTCGGCCGCGTGCTCCACCACCATGAACGCCGCCACCAGCTCCGCCCGCCGCCGCTCGTCGTAGCCGCCCAGCAGGTCGTCGAACTCCGCCGCGCCCGCCTCGACCCGCCCGCCGGGACCCGCCGGCTCCGGCGTGCTCTCGGCGGCGGCCACGATGTCGGCGTCGCGCACCACGGTCAGCTCGGGCCGCTCGGGCTCGGGCAGCCGTCGCACCAGCTCCTGCAGCTGGGCGTGCGACGTGACCGGCCAGAGGGCGCAGCGCGGGCCCAACGAGACGACGCCGTCGTCCATGACGACCCACGCCGAGTCGTGCAGGCGCCGCAGCGCGCCGATCGCCCAGTTGCGCATCAGGTCGTCGGTGCGGCCGATCAGCGCGCGGTAGGTGTCGAGCACCAGCTCCACCGGCGCTGGACGGCCCGGCCACGGGTCTGCGGAATGGTCGCTCCAGCAGCACTTGAGCACGGCGGCCAGCACCCGCCGGGTCTCGCCGGAGCGCTCCACGGGCAGGGGCGCGACCTGGTGCTCGTCGAGCAGGGACGGTGTCACCCCGTCGGGCCACACCGGCAGCGCCTGCCCGGTGGAGTCGGGGCGGGTCAGGCGTGTCATGCCCGCGGGCGCGGCGGCCCCGGCCCCGAGCCGCAGCGGCCCGTGCGACCGCGCCCGCACGTGTGCCATCGCCGCGTCGTCCGCCGCGCTCATCGGGCGCGCTCCAGATAGCCGTGGGACAGCCAGGCGGGCTCGCGCTCCGGGTCGATCGTGAGCCCGCCGCTCCACGTCAGCCGGTAGGGCAGCTCGGGCCGCAGGTCGAGCGTCGTGAGGTCGGCGAGCACACGACGCGCGGACGGCCAGTCGGAGCCGAGCACGTCGGCCAGCGCCACCCTGGAGGCGTCGCCCAGCAGCGACTCCGCGACCTGCGTCAGCCGCTCGGTGGCCGCGTCGGGCGAGGTGTCGAGCGCGTCGCCCGGCCCCGGGTCGGGCAGGTTGGAACGCGGGGGAGTGGGC
>NZ_SMLD01000374.1:0-1391 GCF_004352805.1 Nonomuraea mesophila | reverse complement strand
GGGTTCTCCTGCCTGCGGGGCCTGGAACGCAGGTTGCCCCGGGGCGCCGCGGAGCTCGTCCTCGTCAACCCCTCCGACTACCACCTGTACACGCCGCTGCTTCCGCAGGTCGCGGCGGGCGTCGTCAATCCGGAGGACGTGGCGGTCCCGCTGCGGGCCCTGCGGCGCACCCGGCTCAGGCCGGGGGTGGCCATCGGGGTCGACCTGGACGCGCGCACGGTGACGGTGTGCGACCGCGACGGCGACGTCACCACCATCGGATGGGACCGGCTCGTGCTCGCCCCCGGCAGCGTCACGCGCGCGTTCCCCGTCCCCGGCCTGAAGGAGCACGCGCACGGCTTCAAGACCATCACCGAGGCGGTCTACCTGCGCGAGCGCGTGCTGGCCCAGCTCGAACTCGCCGACGGGCTGAGCGAGGGGCGCGAGCGGGCGGCCTGCACCACGTTCGTGGTCGTCGGGGCGGGCCTGGCCGGCACGGAGTACGTCGCCCAGATGCGCATGTTCGTACGCTCCGCCCTGGCCGCCTACCCCCGGCTGCGGGCCGAGCACATCCGCTGGATCATCGTCGACCCGGGCCGCAGGATCCTCTCCCACCTGGACCCCCGGCTGTCGGAGCGCGCGCTCGCCATCCTGCGCTCCCGTGACGTCGAAGTACGGCTCGGCGCCGCCGTGGACCGGCTGACCGCCGACACGGTGCACCTGAACGACGGCACCACGGTGGCGTGCCGGCTGCTGGTGTGGACGGCGGGCGTCGCCGCCGGCCCGCTGGTCGGCGAGCTCGGGCTGCCGACGGAGAAGGGCCGCCTCGTCGTGGGCGCCGACCTGGCCGTGCCAGGGCGGCCGGACGTCGTCGCGCTCGGGGACGCGGCGGCGGTGCCCGACCTGACCCGGCCGGGATCGGTGTGCCCGCAGACCGCCCAGCACGCCATGCGGCAGGGCCACGCCGCCGCCCGCAACGTCGCCGCGGGGCTCGGCTACGGGCGGGCTCGGCCGTACCGGCATCGCGACCTCGGCGCCGTGGCCGACCTCGGCGGCGGGCAGGCCGTCGCCGCGCCGCTCGACCTGCGGGTGACCGGCCCGGCGGCCGCGGCGATCACCGGCGCGTACCATCTGTTCGCGCTGCCCGCCACGGGCAACCGGCTCCGCGTCGCCGTCGACTGGGCGCTGACCGGCCTGCTCAGCCGCCGGATCGTCAGCCTCGGGCTGGTGCCCGACGCCGCCGCCCGGCTCTCCCGGGCAGAACAGCTCAGCATCCGGCCTCCCGACGGCTGAAAGGCACGTGAGGGGCGTGGAAGGATAGGGGCGAGTCGAGAGGAACGCCCTCATGTCCGGATTTTTGTCCCGCCGAGCCTTACTGGCCGCCGTGCCCGCCGCCGGCCTGGCAGCCACCC
>NZ_SMLD01000373.1:0-1442 GCF_004352805.1 Nonomuraea mesophila | reverse complement strand
GAGCAATGATCGAAACCTGTGGATCTGACGGGAAGGGGTGTACCTTCCCGAATCATCTGATCAAGGTTTCGAGATAAGGCCGACGCGCCAACGTCGGTCGGGAAGGCACACCCGTGTCGCTCACCGTAGTACCCGAGCTGCCCGCTGGCGACCACGCTCCGGCATCCTCCTCCTCGCTGATCGACCAGATCCTCCGTGAGGGCGCCCGCAAGATGCTCGCCGCCGCTCTGCAGGCCGAGGTGGACGCCTACATCGCCGCGTTCGCCGACGAGCGCGACGACAACGGCCGCCGCCTGGTCGTGCGCAACGGCTACCACGCCCCGCGGGAGCTGCTCACCGGTGTCGGCGCGATCGAGGTCACGGCCCCTCGGGTCAACGACAAGCGCATCGATGCGGAAACCGGCGAGCGTAAGCGGTTCTCCTCGGCGATTCTGCCCGCCTGGTGCCGTAAGACCCCGCAGCTGAGCGAGGTGCTGCCGCTGCTGTACCTGCACGGCCTGTCCTCGGGCGACTTCATCCCTGCGCTGGGCCAGTTCCTCGGTTCCACGGCCGGCCTGTCAGCCTCGGTCATCACCAAGCTGACCGAGACCTGGAAGGGCGAGCAGCGCGCCTTCTCCGCCCGCGACCTGTCCGGGGCGGACTACGTCTATCTGTGGGTCGACGGTATCCACGTCAACATCCGGCTGGAAGAGCACAAGCTGTGCCTGCTGGTGATGATCGGCGTGCGCGCCGACGGCCGCAAGCAACTCGTCGCGCTGAGCGACGGCTACCGCGAGTCGGCCGAGTCGTGGGCCGACCTGCTGCGCGACTGCAAGCGGCGCGGTATGCGGGCGCCGGTGCTGGCGATCGGCGATGGCGCGCTCGGCTTCTGGTCGGCGCTGGGCGAGGTGTTTCCGCAGACCAGGGCCCAGAGGTGCTGGTTTCACAAGATCGCTAACGTGCTCGGAGCGCTTCCCAAATCCGCGCACCCTGGCGCGAAGAAGGCCCTCGCTGAGATCTGGAACGCCGAGGACAAGGACCACGCGCTGACCGCGGTCAAGGAGTTCGAGGCCACCTACGGCGCCAAGTACCCCAAGGCGGTGGCCAAGGTGGTCGACGACCTCGACGAACTGCTGGCCTTCTACGACTATCCGGCGGAACATTGGGTGCATCTGCGCACGACTAACCCGATTGAGTCGACCTTCGCCACCGTCCGTCATCGGACCAAGGTCACCAAGGGGCCGGGCTCGCGCGCGGCCGGGCTGGCAATGACCTTCAAGCTGATCGAGTCGGCGCAGAAGCGCTGGCGTGCCGTCAACGCTCCTCATCTCGTCGCCCTGGTCCGCGCCGGGGCGACCTTCGTCAAGGGCAAGCTCGTCGAGCGGCCCGAGGAATCACTGGCCATCGAGGAGCGGTCAATAGCCGCATAAAAGATCTTGATCCACAGGTATTGACTATTTCTC
>NZ_SMLD01000372.1:0-1445 GCF_004352805.1 Nonomuraea mesophila | reverse complement strand
CGTCCAGACCCGGGCACACCCCGGCGCCGTGTCCTCGCCGCTCATGCGCCCGCGACACGCCGTACGCTACTGGACCCACCAGCGGCAGGCCGCCGCGAACCTGCCGGAGACCGTGACCGCCCCCAGGCGAGGCACGGCCAACTTCGCCGGCACCCGGCGGCACAGCGTTCCCGCCTCCAAGCGCCTCACCCCTGGCAGCGACGACAACGGATACGCCCGCGTGCGACGGCCGTACACACGCGCCGCAGGCAGCCGGATCACCGGCAGGCTCTTCTTCGTCAACTCCGGCGGGCAGGGCGACTCCTGCAGCGCCTCCGTCGTCCGCTCCGCCGCGCAAACACTCGTCGTCACCGCCGCCCACTGCGTCTACAGCGTCCCCGCCGGTGCGGCGGCCGGCCGCTGGCACCAGCGCTTCGCGTTCGTCCCCGCCTACGACGGGCGGGCCGACACGGTCAAGAAACGCGAGCCGTACGGGCGGTGGGGCGGCCGGCGAGCCTGGAAACCCGACGGCTACACCGGCCTGACCGGCGGCGACTGGAACTCCGTCTACGACATCGCCCTCATCGAGGTCGGCCGGCGCGAGCACACCCTCCAGAAGACCGTCGGCGCCTTCACCCCGATGCGCAGCCAGGGCGGCAGGCACACCGTCGTCACCAGGGGCTATCCCGGGGTGCCCGGCCGGCGGCCGTACGACGGGCGGGACCAGCTCTGGTGCCTCGGCCGCACCCGCCAGGCCACCGGCATGGTGCTCGGCGCCACCCTCCCCGCCGCCCTGCCCGCCGGACTGCCCGCCGGACTGCCCGCCGGACTGCCCGCCGGACTGTCCACCGGCCGGGCCGGCACGACGGCGCTGCGGCCGGGACGGCTGGAGACGCACAACTGCCACCTGCACAAGGGCCACAGCGGCGGGCCGTGGCTCATCCAGGGCACCCGAGACCTGGTCGGGGTGCTGTCGGCGGGCAAGGAGGACGGCTACGCCGCGGGCAACGCCGTCGCCAACGCCCTCAACGCGGAAGGCTACGGCGCCATCGTCCGCCGGGCCGACCCGAGCGGTGTGTACGACGCCCTGTCCGTCACGCTCAAAGGGCCCGCGAAACCGGTCAGGCGCGGCGCCACCGCCACCGTCACGGCCACCGTCCGGCTGCGTGGGCTGATGGCCGCCGCCCGCGTACCCGTCACCCTCACCCTGCCGCCCGGCACGAGCCTCACCACGACCGGCGGCGGCTGCGTACGCGAGCCCGCCAGGTCCGCCTGCACGATCCCCGCCCTCCACCCGCGCCGGCCGGTGCGCGTCACCGCCACGATCGCCGTCGCCCGGGACGCAGGGGCGTCCCTGCGCGTCGTCGCGCACGCCGCTTCCTCGGCCCTCGACCCCTCCCAGGCCGACAACACCAGCGCCCTGCGGCTCACCACCCGCCCCTAGGGCCGGCGGGCGGGGTCACGGG
>NZ_SMLD01000371.1:0-1457 GCF_004352805.1 Nonomuraea mesophila | reverse complement strand
ATCCCCCACGCCTCGGCCCCCGCCTCCCTCACCAACGGTTCCCGGCCTCCTGCGACAGTCCCCGCGGGCCGCCGTCACTCCGGACAGCGGCCATGGGGCTCTCCGGGCCATCACCTCGTCCAGGAGATTCACCGGCTGACGTGGCCGTACGTCCGTGTGGCCGCACGTCTGCGTCGCCGCACGGGCTGCGAACCGGCGTCCAGCGCGGCACACCCGCGTCACGGCCGGCGTACCGGCGTCGTTGTCCACACGGCGGCCCGTGTCGGCCGTCATGGCCGTGCCTGTCCGTAGCTGAAGTCCTACTCGTGAGGGAGGAGGTAACGCCACGAGAGCGCGATGTGCTCGCCGGTTGAGGTGCGATAGACGTGCCAGGATCCGTCTCGTGGTATCAGCCGGGCGATCGTGTGCGCCTTGTTGCCTTTGTAGTCCTTGCGCCCCGAGTGCGCCTGCGTCTCGGGCGGTACGGGGACACCCTCCGGCAAGGGCTTGGCGGTCGTCGCAGGGGTCGTGACCTGCTCGGCGGACAGCCGTACGCGGTCGGTGGAGTAGTTCCGGCCTTGTGCGGCGGCGCGGTCGGCCAGGCGGCTGAGGCGGTCGCGGGCCTCGACGAGCCCGGCGGCGTAGTCGTCGGTCGCCAGGTCCAGGAACGGGACGTACACCTCGCGCATTTCGGCACCGCTGTCGACGCCGAGGACCGTGGCCGGCGCGTCGTACACCGTCGGCCGGCCCGGCCGGGGCGTGGCGGTGACCGGTTGCCCCGCCAGGTCGCGCCCCAGCGCCTTGACCAGGGCTCGGACCTCGGCGGGCGGCAGGCGCAGCTCGTGCGCGGCGCCGGCCACGACCAGCCCGTCGGCGTAGACCACCAGCATCGGAGGGCGGGCGGCGGCGAGGCCGGGGGCCACCGAACCACCCACACGCAGCCATTGGGCGACAGGGTGTCGCGCAGGTCCGGCTGCAGCCGGCTCAGGGACCGGCCGACCAGTCTGCTCCAGACTCGGTATGGTCTCCCCGGTCTTCTGAACTCCTGTGCCGCTGCACGCCGTGAGCACCAACACCGGAACGACGACCCAAGTCCATCTCATATCCCTAAGACGATCACCTTCGGTGCGCGGTTCGGGTGTGGTGTCACGACACTGTACTCCCGACATCCCCCCTTGTGCGCTGGAGTGTTCGATTGGCCATGCCAGCCCGAGAACGGCGGCGATGGCCGCGTCCAGCTTGATCGTCGTCATTCGAGGCAGCCGCGCTGCCATGGGCCGGCCGGGTCACAGAAGTAGACGGGCGACGTACCCGGGGGTCACGGGCGGAGTGCCGGCGTACCGGGCCGCGTTGTCCACGCGGCGCCCGTACGGGTCGTCATGGCCGTGCCTGTCCCGTGCGCGTCGCACCGGAGCGTCACGCGGACACGCAGGTCTGGGGGCGCGCCGCGGCGGGCGAGGTGGTTCCCGGGCGGGAGG
>NZ_SMLD01000370.1:0-1461 GCF_004352805.1 Nonomuraea mesophila | reverse complement strand
GGGCACCTCGTTCAACCAGAAGCCCATCGTCGCCGAGGGCGACCGGGTCGAGGTCAACCAGGTGATCGCCGACGGGCCGTGCACCGACCAGGGTGAGATGGCGCTCGGCAAGAACCTGCTGGTGGCGTTCATGCCGTGGGAGGGCCACAACTACGAAGACGCGATCATCCTGTCCCAGCGCCTGGTGCAGGACGACGTGCTGTCCTCGATCCACATCGAGGAGCACGAGGTCGACGCCCGGGACACCAAGCTGGGACCGGAAGAGATCACGCGCGACATTCCCAACGTCTCCGAGGAGGTCCTGGCCGACCTCGACGAGCGCGGCATCATCCGCATCGGCGCCGAGGTCGTTCCCGGCGACATCCTGGTCGGCAAGGTCACCCCGAAGGGTGAGACCGAGCTGACGCCTGAGGAGCGGCTGCTGCGCGCGATCTTCGGTGAGAAGGCCCGTGAGGTGCGTGACACCTCGCTGAAGGTGCCGCACGGTGAGCAGGGCAAGGTCATCGGCGTGCGGGTGTTCAGCCGTGAGGAGGGCGACGAGCTGCCGCCGGGGGTCAACGAGCTGGTGCGCGTCTACGTCGCGCAGAAGCGTAAGATCACCGACGGTGACAAGCTGGCCGGCCGGCACGGCAACAAGGGTGTCATCTCCAAGATCCTGCCGGTCGAGGACATGCCGTTCCTGGAGGACGGCACCCCGGTCGACATCATCCTCAACCCGCTGGGCGTGCCCGGCCGGATGAACGTCGGCCAGGTGCTGGAGACCCACCTGGGGTGGATCGCCGCCCGGGGCTGGGACATCTCCGGTGTCCAGGAGGCCTGGGCCGACCGGCTGCGGGAGAAGGGCTTCGAGCAGGTCCCGCCGCACACCAACATGGCCACGCCGGTCTTCGACGGTGCCCACGAGCAGGAGATCGTCGGTCTGCTGCAGAACACCGTCGCCAACCGCGACGGTGACCGGATGGTGCAGCCGAGCGGCAAGGCCCAGCTGTTCGACGGCCGCAGCGGCGAGCCGTTCCCCTATCCGATCTCGGTCGGTTACATCTACATCCTCAAGCTGCTCCACCTGGTCGACGACAAGATCCACGCGCGTTCGACCGGCCCCTACTCCATGATCACGCAGCAGCCGCTGGGCGGTAAGGCCCAGTTCGGCGGCCAGCGTTTCGGTGAGATGGAGGTGTGGGCGCTGGAGGCCTACGGCGCGGCGTACGCGCTGCAGGAGCTGCTGACCATCAAGTCCGACGACGTCCTGGGCCGGGTGAAGGTCTACGAGGCGATCGTCAAGGGCGAGAACATCCCCGAGCCGGGCATCCCCGAGTCCTTCAAGGTGCTCATCAAGGAGATGCAGTCGTTGTGCCTCAACGTCGAGGTGCTTTCCAGCGACGGCATGTCCATCGAGATGCGTGACACCGACGAGGACGTCTTCCGCGCCGCGGAGGAGCTCGGTATCGACCTGTCCCGGCG